>CAYWDW010000127.1:0-10117 GCA_964457105.1 uncultured Heliobacteriaceae bacterium | reverse complement strand
GACGGCAATCAGCGGCGGCAGGGTGATTCTGGCGCGCGACTTTTTCTTTGAAGGTAATTTCCTGGTGATTGATCACGGCCAGGGGCTGCTGTCGTTGTACCTGCATCTGTCGGCCTTCAAAGTGAAGGAAGGCGACACCGTCAGCAAAGGCCAGTTGATCGGGCTGAGCGGCGGCACAGGCCGCGCCACCGGCCCGCACCTGCACCTGGCCGTGCGCTGGCAGGGAGTTTATGTTGATCCGGCCACGCTGCTCCGGCTGGCGCTGCCTCAGTGAAACAGCCGGTAGTGGAAACCCGGTGTTCAGCGAATGACCGTTCGCTGGATATTTTTCTGATTGAAAGCGAGGAATTCATCCAATGTCATCACGCCCCGCGCTCACGCTGCGTCGCGCCGTCTGCCTGACGGCTGCAATGCTGCTGTTCACTTCAATTGCGCCGTCACAAACCGCGCCGACGCGGCGACGCGCTCCGGTGCAGAAAACAGCGCGCACCCCTGTCATTATGCTTTCGATTGACGGACTGAAGCCTGATTACGTCACCGACGCCGACAAACACGGGCTGAAAATTCCGAACCTGCGCCGTCTGATGAAAGAAGGCGCTTACGCTTCAGGCGTGACAGGCGTGACGCCGACGGTCACTTATCCGAGTCACACGACACTTGTGACGGGCGCAGCTCCGGCCAGGCACGGCATTCTCACCAACACGCCGCTTGATCCGTTCAGCAAAAACCAGAGCGGCTGGAACTGGTACGCCGAAGACATCAAGGTGCCGACACTGTGGGAAGTCGCAGGCAAAGCGGGGCTGGTGACAGCGAGCGTGGACTGGCCGGTGACGGTCGGCGCTGAGATCAGATACAACATCGTGCAATACTGGCGCGCCTCGACGCCGGACGATCACAAACTGTCGCGGGCGCTTTCGACCAAAGGCCTGCTGGACGAAGCTGAAAAGGATTGCGGCCCCTATCCGACCGGTTATGAATACGTCCTCAAAAGCGACATGCGCCGCGCGAAGTTCATGACGTGGATGATCGAAAAAAAGAGGCCGCACTTTCTGACGATCTATTTATCGGCGCTGGATGAAGAGCAGCACGACACCGGGCCTTACACAAAAGAGACATTCGAGACGCTCGAAGCGCTGGACGAGCTGCTGGGTGAAGTGCGCGCGGCGGCGGAACGCACCTTCAACGGGCGGTTTATTCTCTGCGTGGTGTCTGATCACGGCCACATTCTGAGTGACCGGGAACTGCACCTGAATGCGGCGCTCAGCGCTGCCGGGCTGCTTGAGACGGATGAGCAGAAGAAGATGAAAGCGTGGCGCGCTTATGCCTGGAGTTCGGGCGGGTCAGCCGCCATTCTGCTGAAGGATCCGAACGACGAGCAGGCGCGCGCGCAGGTGCGTGAACTGCTCGGCAAACTGGCCGCTGATGCTGAGAGCGGCATTGAGCGCGTGATCGAAGGTGACGCGGCGCGCGCGACTGGCGGCTTTCCCAATGCAGCTTTCATTGTTGGGATGAAGCCTGGTTACAGAATCGGCGGCAGCCTGAGCGGCGCAGTCATCAGAACCGGCAAACCCGGCGGCATGCACGGCTACCTGCCCGGCCATCGTGATATGGAATCGTCATTTTTCATCAGCGGTTCCGGCATTCCCGTCGGCCTGGAGCTTGGACAAATTGACCTGCGCGACATTGCGCCCACCCTGGCCGCGCTGATGAAAGTTACGCTGCCTGCGGCTGAAGGGCGCAACGTGTTGCAGCAGAAATTGACTGCCCGGTGAAAGTCTGGCTGTTTGACCTGGCAGAGCCTGAAGAACTGGTTATGACCCGGACTCGGAAAATTTTCTTTTCGCTTTTTATGATGGCGGCGCTCACCTGCTGGTCGGCGGCGGCGCCTTCGCAATCCGACCTGCAGGCGCAACTCAAGGCCTGGAATCAGCCGTTCAAGTCCTTTCGGATCATCGGCAATATCTATTACGTCGGCACGAATAATCTGGCGTGCTACGTGATTAAGACCAGCGCGGGCCTGATCCTGCTCGATACGGCGATGCAGGAATCCGCGCCGCTTGTCCGCGCAAATATCGCCGCGCTGGGCTTCAAACTCACCGACATCAAAATCATGCTGTCGAGCCACGCCCATTTCGATCACGTCGCCGGACACGCTGCGATGAAAGCCGCGACGGGCGCGAAAGTTTATGCGACGAAAGCGGACGCTGAGATTCTGGAAAGCGGCGGACGCAAGGGCTTTCATCCGCTCCAGCCTTATTACCCGCCCGTCAGGGTAGACAAAATTCTCAGGGATGGCGGCACTGTGCGGCTCGGCGAAGTAACGATGACCGCGCATCTGACGCCCGGCCACACCGAAGGCAATACGGCGTGGACGATGACGGTTGAAGAGAACGGCCAGAAATACAACGTCGTCTTTGTCGCCAGCATGTCCATCAATCCCGGCGTGAAGATGCTTCACAATCCGACGTGGGCGGGCGTGGGCGAGGCTTACGCCAGGTCGTTTGCGAAGCTGAAGGCGCTGCCCTGCGATGTGTTCCTGGGGCCGCACGCGCCATTCTTTGCAATGGAAGAAAAAGTGAAACGACTCGGCACGCAGCCGAATCCGTTTATTGATCCGCAGGGTTATCACAATTACCTCGCGGACTTTGAGACAGCTTACAACGAGCAGGTGCAGCGCGAACGCCAGGGGCAGTGAGTCGCCAGGATGTTCTCGCCGCATCTGTGAATTCGTTTCGCTGAAAGGACTCAGGATGAAATATCTGATCGCTGCGCCAATCTGTTTACTGGGCCTGCTGTGCGGTCTTGCCGCCCCGCTGATGGCGAAGTATGCCGCGCAAAGCACAAAGGTCACGCCGCTGCTGACGAAGGATCTGGTGGGTGTGGCCGGTAAGGAAGCCACGATGCTGACCGTTGAATATGCGCCTGGGGCGTCGTCCGCCAGGCACAGACACAACGCCAATACATTCGTCTACGTGCTGGAAGGTTCGATTGTCATGCAGGTCGCCGGCGGCAAAGAAATGACGCTCGGCCCGGGGCAGACGTTTTATGAATCGCCATCGGATATTCACGCCGTGTCGAGAAATGCGAGCGCCACGCAACCCGCCCGGTTTCTGGTCTTCTTTGTGAAAGACAAGGGCGCGCCCGCGTCCGTGCCTGTGCAATAAGAAATTCGCCAGGCTGAAACCTGACAACTTTCGCCTGCGGCTGACGGCGTGCCGCGACAGTCCGCTTAGTTGAGCGAGCGCCCCGGCACGGCGGACCGGGCGCTCGCTCAACAAAGCAGGCGGTCCTAATCCGGCCTGGTTCGATTTAAGCCGGACTTCACTTTGTCCGGCAAAAAGCTTAACATCCGCCGCGTATCATCCGCTTTGCTGGCACATTCTCTGTCACTACCATAACAACCTTACTGCAGCCCGGCAGATGCCACCCTGTCGCTGCGGTCAACCCCGGAGCCGTTTATGAGAACAGCATCGCTACTCTACTCCTGTCTTTTCACGCTGCTGCTGGTCTGCGCAGCGTCATCCACCACTTACGCGCAGTTTGATACGGCCACTGTGCTCGGCACGGTCCACGACCCGAACGGAGCAGTCGTGGCAGGTGCGACTGTCACGCTGCGCAATACCGCGACCGGCATCACGGCCACGACGCAGACCGATGAGAACGGCGCTTTCAATTTCTTCAACGTCAAAATCGGCAGATACCAGGTCAGCGCCGAAGCGCAGGGCTTTTCAAAGGCGGTCGCTGAAAACATCGAAGTCACCGTCAACGCCCGGCAGCGCGTTGATCTGGGCCTGAAGGCTGGCGCCGTGACTGAAACGGTCGTCATCACCGACACGGCGCAACTGCTTGAAACCGAATCGAGCGACCGGGGCCAGGTCATCAACCGCGAACAGATCGTCAACCTGCCGCTCAACGGGCGCGCCTATGCTGATCTCGCGCTGCTCTCGCCGGGCGTGCGTCGCTCGGCGCTGGCCACGCTGGATAGCGGCGCGCGCGACGCTTCATTCAATGTCAACGGGCTGCGCTCGTCGCTCAACAACTTCATCATTGACGGCGTTGACAACAACGCTTATGGCACGAGCAACCAGGGCTACTCGAATCAGGTTGTGCAGGCTTCGCCCGACGCCGTGCAGGAATTCAAGGTGCAGACCAACAACTTCTCGGCTGAATTCGGGCGCGCCGGCGGCGCGGTCATCAATGCGGCCATTCGCAGCGGCACGAATCAGTTTCACGGCAGCGCGTGGGATTTCATCCGCAACACCTCGCTCAATGCCGTCGGATTTTTCAAACCGACGCGCGGCCTCAAACCGGTGCTGATTCAGAATCAGTTCGGCTTTGCCTTTGGCGGCCCGATCATCAAGGACAAGACATTTTTCTTCCTCGATTACGAAGGCTTCCGCCGCATCACCAGTTCGCTGGTCTTTGCGACTGTGGCGACCGCGGCGCAACGCAACGGGCAACTCGGCGTGCCGGTGCGCAATCCGTTCACGGGCACGGTCTATGCGGACGGCAACATTCCGACCAATGAAATCACGCCGTTTGCCAAAAGCGTGCTGGCCGCGCTCGTGCTGCCGGTGACGAATCCCAACGCGACCGGCGTGGTTTCCAACAACTACGAAAACCTGCCGCGCAGCAAATTCTATAACGACAAGTTCGACGTCAAGCTCGATCACAACTTCAGCAGCCGACTCAATGCCTTTGCCCGCATCAGTCATCGCAAGGTGAACAATTACGAAGCGCCGGTCATTCCCGCCCCGGTCTTCAGCAGCGCGAACGCCTTCGTCTATGTGCTGAATCAGCAACTGGCCGGCGGCCTGACATACAACCTCAGTACGACGTCGCTGCTTGAATTCCGGCTTGGCATTTCGCGCACCGAAGCGGGCAAGCATCCGACTGGCGTGGGCGATCCGAATTTCAGGCTGCCGGGACTGCCGACCGATCCGAGCATTGCCGGCGGCCTCAATTCACAAAGCATCGGCGGTTACACCCAGCTCGGTCGTCAGACTTCCAACCCGCAGCATCAGGATCCGTTCGTCTGGAACCCGCGCATCAATTACACACGGCTGATGGGCCGCCACAGCCTGAAGGCCGGTTATGAATATCAGCGCGTCAACACCGAGATTGAGGATTTCAATCCGAAATACGGGCAGGACACTTACGGCGGGCAGCTCAGCCGTCCGACGACCGTGACGACGGCGAACAACATTTACAACTTCGCGGATTTTCTGTTCGGCGCGCGCAGCCGCTATGAACTGGCCAATCTCTTTCTGCCGCAGTACCGGCAGCGCATGCACTTCGCTTACGTGCAGGATGATTTCAAGGTCAGTCAGAAGCTGACGCTCAACCTCGGCGTGCGGTATGAATTCGCCACGCCGCAATACGAAGATCGGAACCGGCTGACCAATTACGATCCGGCAGCCAGCAAGCTGATCTTTGCCAGCGACGGCTCGCTTTATAACCGCGCGCTGGTTGATCCTGACTTCAACAACTGGGCGCCGCGTCTCGGACTGGCTTACAACCTGACGCCGAAAACAGTCATTCGCGGCGGTTACGGCATCAGCTACATTCACTTCAACCGGCTGGGCGGCGAGAACATTCTGGCCTTCAACCTGCCGAACATTGTCGGCGTGACGATCAACCAGGGGCAGGCCGAACTCGGCAAAGGCCTCTGCCAGGGCGACAACTTCCTGAACTGTTTCCGCCCGACGGCGGCGGGTTATCCGAACGGGCTGATTTCGCCGGAACGCGCCAGCACGCTGACGACGCGCACCAACTTCACGCCGCGCGACACGCGCACGGCTTATGTGCAAAGCTGGCACGTGACGGTGCAGCGCGAACTGCTGAAAGGGCTGCTGCTCGATGTGGCTTATGTCGGCAACCACAGTCTCAAACTGGTTGCGCTGGCCGATTACAACCAGGCGCGCACCGTGACGGCAGATGAAATCAGACTGTCGCAATTGCCCACGAGCGATCCGAACCGCAAGGCGCTGCCTTCAATTGATTCGCGCCGCCCGATTGCCGGGTTCGGATTCATTCAGGCGTCATTCAATGGCGGCTACGCGAATTACCACGCGCTGCAAATCAAGCTCGAACGCCGCTTCAGCGACGGGCTGTATCTGCTCAACTCCTTCACCTGGTCGAAGGCGATTGACAATGTGGCCGGACACCTGGAGACGCAACAGGGCGACAATTCGCGGCTGAACATTCGCAATTTCAACGCCGACAAGGGACTGTCAAATTACAACCAGCCGATCAACAACACGACGAGCGTCGTGTATGACCTGCCGTTCGGCAAAGGCCGCCGGTTCGCCAACAATTCAAGCGTGCTCGATTACATCATTGGCGGCTGGCGCGCGACGCTCATCAACACGATGACGAGCGGGTTGCCGGTCAACCTGACTTACAGCCCGGTGTCCGGCTTCAGTGTCGGCGGCACCGCCACCACGCGGCCCAACCTGACGGGTCAGCCGCTGCGCAGCCCCGGCGCTGATCCGAACAATTATCTGAACATCAGCTCCGTCTCGATTCCCGGCGGCGATCAGGTGTTCGGCACGGCGGGACGCAACATCATCAGCGGGCCGTCGTTTTTCCAGGCCGATCTGGGTCTGCACAAGGCCTTTCCGGTGTGGCGCGAAAGCACGAAGCTTGAATTTCGCGTGGAAGCCTTCAATCTTTTCAACCACACCAATTTTCAGGCGCCTGACGGCAACGCCTCGAACATTCGCATCGTCAACGGTCAGCCGACGACCGGCGGCAGCTTCGGCACGATTCGCAGCGCCTTCCCGGCGCGGCAGATTCAGTTCGCGCTGAAGCTGTACTTCTGAAACGGACCGGGCTGACAGACGAAGCAGGCGGCGCAGTCATTGCATTCGGCGTCGCCTGCTTCGTCGCTTCCTGTTCCCATCGGCGCGACGATCAACGGCGTGCGAATCATTGATGACAG
Source organism: uncultured Heliobacteriaceae bacterium (assembly GCA_964457105.1). GTDB lineage: Bacteria > Acidobacteriota > Blastocatellia > RBC074 > RBC074 > DASRDU01. Next base: position 3,174 of record CAYWDW010000127.1, on the reverse strand, counting down.
CACCCGCGTGCCGCTGCTGAACACGCCGGGTTACGCCGTCATGCACCGGCGCGGCGGGATGCAACTGGCCGAAAGGGTCAGCCTGAATTTCGCGCTGACGGACCTGACCGGCAGGAATTATCGCGTTCACGGTTCGGGCGTGGATGCGCCAGGCTTCAATCTGTTTGTCGGCTTGCGCGATGCGTTCTGATAAAGTTCACGCGGATTTCACCATTGCACAACCGACATTGAAGCGGTGACGCATTGAACGGAGGAGAGATTGGACACGACAACCGTGGCGCTGCTGGCGCTGCTGATTCTGGTGGCGGCGGCGCTTTATTCATCGGTCGGGCACGCGGGCGCATCGGGGTATCTGGCGGCGATGGCCCTGTTTGGCATGGCGCCGACGGTGATGAAGCCGACGGCGCTGGCGCTGAACCTGCTGGTTGGCACGATTGCGGCTTTCAAGTTTTATCGCGCCGGGCGTTTTTCGTGGCCGATCTTCTGGCCCTTTGCGGTGACTTCGATTCCCTGCTCCTACATTGGCGGCAGCATTCAGTTGCCGGGCCATATTTACAAACAGATTGTCGGCCTGGTGCTGATTTATGCGGCTTACCGCCTGATTCGCGGCACGCAGTTCGTGGCCGAAGCTGAAATCACATCGCCGCCATTGTGGCTGGCCCTCGCGTGCGGCGCGGTGCTCGGCCTGCTGTCAGGACTGACGGGAGTCGGCGGCGGAATTTTTCTGAGTCCGCTGCTGATCTTTATGGGCTGGGCCGAAACAAAACAGACCGCCGGCATTTCAGCCGTGTTCATTCTGGTCAATTCCATGGCCGGACTGCTGGGCCAGTCTGCTGCCGTGTCGCTGCTGCCGAACCAGCTTCCGCTGCTCGCGGCGGCGGCGATCATCGGCGGCTGGTTCGGCGCTGAATACGGCAGCAAGCGGCTGGCCAGCGCCGCTGTGCGTCGCCTGCTCGGCGTCGTCCTGGTCATCGCGGGCGTGAAATTCATCTTCACCTGAGAACAACAGCCCGCTGATGACCAGGACTTCAGTGCAACTGACAGGCTGAAAGTCTGTGTCAACTCGCCGGAGTTTTGTCTGACAAGGAGAATTATGATGCCTCGACCAGTGATGCTTGTTTTCCTGATCCTGCTGGCGTGCTGTCTGACTGTGCTTTCGACCTCAACGGCGCAGAAAAAAAACGGCGCGGCGCCGACCCGGAAAATTGACGATGCTGCATTACGCAAGGCTGACGAGCGCACCGGCGACTGGATCACGCACGGGCGCAATTATGCTGAAACGCGCTTCAGCCCGCTCACACAGATCAACGATGGCAACGTTGGCACGCTCGGTCTGGCCTGGTCATTCGACACTGACACGGATCGCGGACTTGAAGCCACACCGCTCATTGTTGACGGCGTGATGTATACGACCGGAAGCTGGAGCATCGTCTTTGCCCTTGATGCCCGCACCGGCAAACAACTCTGGAAGTATGACCCGCAGGTGCCGCACCGATATGGCGCGAAAGCCTGCTGCGACGTGGTCAATCGCGGCGTGGCGATTTACAAAGGCAAAGTTTATGTCGGCACGCTCGATGGCCGCCTTGTCGCGCTTGATGCCGCAACGGGCAAAGTGGTGTGGAATGTAGTGACGGTTGATCAGAGCAGGCCTTACACCATCACCGCCGCACCGCGCATCGTCAAAGGCAAAGTCATCATCGGCAACGGCGGCGCTGAATTCGGCGTGCGCGGTTACGTGTCGGCTTACGACGCCGAAACCGGAAAGATGGCGTGGCGCTTTTACACCGTGCCGGGCGATCCATCGAAGCCATTTGAATCGGCAGCGATGGCAAAGGCCGCCAAAACCTGGACAGGTGAATGGTGGAAGGTCGGCGGCGGCGGCACCGTGTGGGATTCGGTGGCTTACGATCCTGAACTTGACCTGCTCTATGTCGGCACGGGCAACGGTTCGCCCTGGAATCCTTATGCGCGCAGCAATGGCCAGGGTGACAATCTTTATTTGTCATCCATTCTCGCGCTGCGTCCTGCGACGGGCGAACTGGTGTGGCATTACCAGACCACGCCCGGCGATGCGTGGGATTACACCGCGACTCAGCACATGATTCTGGCCGACCTGACGATCAACGGACGGCCACGCAAGGTGCTGATGCAGGCGCCGAAAAACGGCTTCTTTTACCTGCTGGATCGCCGGACCGGCGAACTGCTTTCGGCTGAACCATACGTCACCGTGACGTGGGCCAAAGGGATTGATCAAAAGACCGGACGCCCGCTTGAAAATCCCGGCGTGCGTTACAAGGATTCAGTCGTGCCGCAGCAACCCGGCCCGCTTGGCGGCCATAACTGGCAGCCGATGTCTTACAACCCGCAAACCGGACTCGTTTACATTCCGGCGCAGGAGAATGCTTTTTACTATTCGCAGCAGCCGAACTTTCAGTATCGTCCGGGCACGTGGAATACCGGCATCAATCTTTCGATTATGACCGAAGCGCCGAAGGATCTCTTTCCCGGCCACCTGCTCGCGTGGGATCCGGTCGCGCAAAAGGAACGCTGGCGCGCGCAGTACCCGATGATGTGGAATGGCGGCACGCTTTCGACCGCCGGCAATCTGGTCTTTCAGGGCACGGCTGACGGGCGCTTTGTCGCTTACAGCGCCGACAAGGGCGCGAAGTTGTGGGAAGTGAAAGTCGGCACGGGCATCATCGCTTCGCCGGTGACTTATGAAATTGATGGCGTGCAGTACGTTTCGATTATGGCTGGCTGGGGCGGCGCGTTTCCGCTCACGGGCGGCAGCCTCGGACTGCCTGCGACGCCGGGCCGGTTGCTGACCTTTGCGCTCAACGGCAAACAGCCACTGCCCGAAGCAATGGCGATGAAGATGCCTGAAGTCACGCCGATTGAATCGAACGCTTCGGCAGCAACCGTCACCATCGGCGCGGGATTGTTTGCGCAGCATTGCGCGGTCTGTCACGGCCTGGCGGCGCTCGGCGGCGGCGGCGTGCTGCCCGATCTGAGGTTGTCGCGGGCTTCAGTCTTTGACAGCTATCAGAAGATTCTGCTGAGCGGTGCCCTGGCTGAAATTGGCATGCCGTCATTCAAACAGTGGCTCAGGCCTGAGGAAGTTGATGCCATTCGCGCATACGTCATCAGCCGCCGCAACGAACTGGCGCAGAAAAA
>CAYWDW010000126.1:0-10174 GCA_964457105.1 uncultured Heliobacteriaceae bacterium | reverse complement strand
ACCTGGCCGTCAACATATTCGTGCCTGACCGGACTTTCCCCTTCGCCCGCCAGGTAATCTTCGACGCTCAGATACGTTTGCAGTTTTCGCAGTGCCATAACTCACCCGGTGATTGTGCGCAGCAGCAGGCGCAGTTTATCAGTTTTTGTGATCTTCGGCCTGCGGCTCAGCGTGTCATATCCCTGCCCTTCGATCTGTTCCAGAATCCGCATCCCGCCGTGCCAGGTCAGCCGCAGCTCATAACGCAGCCGACCGCGCACCAGTTCAGGCAGCGGGCGACCGGCCATAAACAAAGCGCGGGTACGCTCAACCTGGTATTTCATCAGCGCCGCGAACCGCGCATTGAACTCGCGCGCCTGCAACTGAGCTTCACTATAACCGAAGCGCGCCATTTCATCCTGCGGCAGGTAAACGCGATCCTTCTGCAAATCAACCGCCACGTCCTGCCAGAAATTCGCCAGTTGCAGCGCCGTGCAGATGTGATCTGACAATTCGTGCAATCGCTGGTCACGATAACCGAACAGCAGCAGAATCAGGCGCCCGACCGGATTCGCCGAACGGCGGCAGTAATCCAGCACTTCGTCAAAATCTGCATAGCGCCGCTTCGTCACATCCTGCGTGAAAGCCGAGAGCAGGTCGCGGAACAACTGCACCGGCAGTTGCAATTCACTGACCGTTTCAGCCAGCGCGATAAAGACCGGATGCGCGGCCCGACCGGCATCACAATCCTCAAGCTGCCGCTGCCAGTCAGCGAGCGCCTGCAATCGTTCGCTCAGGCCGAGCGGCGTGTCATAGCCTTCATCGGCGAAATCATCAGCCGTGCGCGCAAAAGCGTAAATACTGTAAACGTGCGGCCTCAGTCGCCGGGGCACGAGTAGCGAACCGACCGGAAAGTTTTCGTAATGCGTGCGCGCCATCCGCTCGCAGTAAGCGAAAGCTTCGCTGACGCTGCAGGCGGCATGGCACGGCTCAGTCAGTAAGGCGGTCATCGGTTGTGCGCTCAACTCGGCTTTACCAGATAGTTTCAAGTGACTGGTGAGAATAACAGGAGAGTTCAGACACTTTCAATGTGCGGTGTCGGGCGGGAAAGTCCAGGTGACGACGTAATCAGGCAGGCCTGATTCCAGCACCGGCGCGCCGTCAGCTTCGAGCCATGCATGCCCGGTCAGCAGGTTGCCATCATCGCGCCGCACCCCGAAAACCACGCGGGTTTTCAGGCCGTTCAGCGCCAGGTAACGATGCAGAATAATCGCCCGCTTCCAGCAGACCGGCGTCAACACAAACCAGTTCAGCCGGAGCAGGCGATCAAGCAGCGCAGCCAGTCGCTGCGGGTCAGCGCGCCGTGTGGTCCGCAGCGTGCGCGGCGCGACGAGCTTCAATGCGCCAGGCAGCGACGTGACTTTCAGCAGTCCTGAGAGCGCCACCACCCACGCCGCCATGCGCGCCAGCAGCCAGGCCTCACGCGGCGCGCGCCAGCACAAACGCAGGGTCGCCGCGATCAGGCGCGGATGTTTTTCACGATCAGCGGGCAGGCCCGCCACACCGCACAGCAGTGCCATTTCAGATACTGCTTCAGCCCGGCGCTCTTTGTTCCCGCTGTCGGCTTCGGCTTTCACCATACCGGCATAACACGGCGAATCGTCGCCATCTTCCTGAACGGAGGTCGTCACTGCATTTACTCGCGGCAGGCGTTGGCTTATGCTGCTGCGGCCATACACCCGGCAACACGAGAACCACCTTTCACCGGAGAAAACCATATGAGTGTCCAGCACGCCAGCTTTTTCGAGAACGTCAATCGCTATTTCGATCAGGCCGCGCCTTTCACCGGCCACCCCAGGGGACTGCTCGATCAGATCAAGCAGTGCAACAGCACCTATCGGTTTGAATTTCCGCTCCGCCACGATGACGGCACGATTGAAATCATCTTCGGCTGGCGCGTCGAACACAGCTATCACAAGCTGCCGACCAAAGGCGGCATCCGCTTCAGCCCCGATGTCAACGAAGACGAGGTGCAGGCGCTCGCGGCGCTGATGACTTACAAATGCGCCATCGTTGATGTGCCGTTCGGCGGGGCCAAGGGCGCGATCAAAATTGACCCGCGCAAATACAGCGTCGAGCAGCTCGAACGCATCACGCGGCGGTACACGCACGAACTGATCAAGAAGAATTTCATCGGCCCCGGCGTGGATGTGCCCGCGCCCGATTACGGTTCGGGCGAACGCGAGATGGCCTGGATCGCCGATACTTACGGCGCGGTTTATCCCGGCCACCTTGACGCGCTCGGCTGTGTCACGGGCAAGCCGGTTTCGCAGGGCGGCATTCGCGGGCGCCGCGAAGCCACCGGGCGCGGTCTGTATTACGCGCTGCGCGAAGCCTGCACTCAGCCTGAGGACATGAAAAAACTGGGGCTGCCCCTCGGCATCGAAGGCAAACGCATCGTCGTCCAGGGCCTCGGCAATGTCGGTTATTACGTATCGAAATTCTGTCAGGACGCGGGCGGCGTGATCATCGCTATTGCCGAACGCGAAGGCGCGATCCTCAATCACAACGGCCTCGATGTGGATCAGGTCTTCAACTTCCGCAAAGAGACCGGCTCGCTGCTGAACTTTCCCGGCGCGTCCAGTCTCCCGACGACGCTTGACGCGCTCGAACTCGAATGTGATGTGCTCATCCCGGCGGCGCTCGAAAATCAGATCACTTCGGAAAACGCCCCGCGCATGCGCACAAAAATCATTCTCGAAGGTGCCAACGGCCCGACCACTCCCGAAGCCGAAGCCATCCTGCTCGACAAAGGCGTGCTGATCGTTCCCGATATGTACGCCAACGCGGGCGGCGTCACAGTCTCTTACTTTGAATGGCTCAAGAATCTCTCGCACGTGCGGTTCGGACGCCTGGCCAAACGCAACGAAGAGGCCTCGGAACGCCGCATCCTCAAAGCCATTGAGCTGGCCACCGGCAGGAACTTCACCGAAGCGGAGCAGGCGGAGATCGTCCGCGGCGCTGATGAAGTCGAACTGGTCAGTTCCGGCCTTGAAGAGACGATGGTCATGGCCTATCAGGACATCCTGGCCACACGCCGACACCACAACATCAGCAGCCTTCGCACGGCAGCCTACATCAGCTCAATCAACAAAGTCGCCCGCTCCTATATGGAACTGGGCATCTTCCCGTAAAGGGCGGATGGAGAGCTGGGGAGGCGGGGAGAAAAGGGGGAAGATAAATTCCCATCTCCCCATCTCCCCGTCTCCCCGTCTCCCCATCTCCCCGGCGTGCGCTGCGCGATGGGCCGTCGAAGGGCAGCCTTATGATGTCCCTGCCCGGTTCGCCTCCTGCATCTTCCTGATCTGCGCCAGAACTTCATCGTGGCCCCGACCGTGCAGGTCTGCGGCCAGACGCTCAAGCGCCACCGAGATCACTTCATTATGGTGGATGCTTTCGGTTTCATTCGCCAGGTTCAGCCACAACTGATGCGTAAGTTCGATGTCATCGGGCGTGATGGTGGGGCGATGCGCGCCAAGTTCATAAACGCGCTCGGCACCGTCCGGCGAGATCAGTTTGAGAATGCGGAGCCGGTGCTTGCGCTCATCCCGAAGCTGTTCCCAGGCGTCGCCGATGCGCCGGGCCTGCTGATCAGATGACATCCGGGTCGAAACTCCGGCGACCATCGTTGCGCATTCAAGCCGAACGGCGGTCAGCACGGTTGCCTGAAACGCATCGCTCGCCGGGACAACGAGCAGCCTGATCTGCTTGCCGAATTCTTCCGCGATGGACATGGCCCGCATAAACAGAATCTGCTCGTCCTCGGTGAAACGCTTGTCGCCGGCTGTCGGCGCGTGCCCTTTCAGCACACGCGCCGTCATCACAGTCACATCCTGTTCACGAGTGTCCACGTCTGCGAGCGCGCGGCGCAGGTAATGCAGGCCGGTATAGTCGCGGGCCGTCACCAGCACGCCGCCGGGGCGCACCCCGATTCGTTCACACGACATTTTGTCTTCCGTGACCAGCAGAAAGCTGTCGAGTTCTTCCGCTGACAGGCGGCGGCGCGTCGCGGCCTCCTCAATCGCCGGCAGCGTGAAGGTGAAGACCGAGCCGCGCCCCGGTTCGGATTGCACGCTGATCTGCCCGCCGTGCGCTTCAATCAGCCGTTTTGAGATGGTCAGCCCCAGCCCGCTGCCTTCCGCGTCCGTGCCGGGCACGCGCACAAAGCGGTCGAAGATCTGCGGCAGATATTCAGGCGGAATGCCGCGCCCGGTGTCGGCCACCGCGACCGTCACGTCATCGCCGCGACTGGCGACCGTCACGCGAATCTCGCCGCCGCGCGGCGTGTTGCGGCGGGCGTTATTGAGCAGCCGGGTGAGGATGCGTCCGATCTGCTCCTGGTCAGCCAGCACGGCGGGCAGGGCGGGCGCGGCTTCGACGTGCAATGAAAGATCATTCGCTTCCACCTGCGGTCTGAGCGCTTCGGCCACCGAGCTGACCAGTTCCTCAATCCTGACCAGAGCCGGACGCGCCGTCTGTTCGCCGGATTCGATCTGCGACAGTTCCAGCAGATCGCGGCGCAGCCGCTCCCAGCGGTCAATCTGTTCGCGGCAGTTGAAAAGGAGGTCGCGCTGCTGATCGCTGAGTTCGCCTGCGGCTCCGTCAAGCAGGACGTGCAGGCTCATCTGCGCTTCTCTGAAAGGCTCCTGCAACTGCGCCGAGGCGACGGCAATGAATTCGGCCTTGAAACGGTCAAGCTCCCTCAGCCAGGTGACGTTTTCAAACACCACCACCGTGCCCAGCAGTCGCTGCTGCTCGTCACGCACCGGCGCGGTGCGCAGCCGGTAAGCCTGCTCTGATCCATTCAGGGTAATCGGAATTGCCCCCGCGATGCTGTCGCCCACGACGGGCCGCTGCCAGTTGAGAGCTTCAGCGACGGCCAGGGCAATCTGGTTGTTGCCGGTCATCTCAGCGACCGGTTTGCCGAGGCTGGCGGCTTTCTGGCCGAAGAGTTTTTCGGCTGCCGGATTGAGCCTCGTCACCCGCCCCGCGCCGTCGGTCACGAGGACCGGGTCATAGAGCGAATCAATTACCGCCTCGGCGGTCTGCCGCGCGACCAGCAACTGCCCTTTTTCGGCGCGCCGCAATTCGCGGAGGCGCTCTGCCATCTGGTTGAATTCCGCCGCCAGCAACCCGATTTCATCGTCAGACGAGATTTCAGCTTTGGCCTCCAGGTCGCCCCCGGCAAACCGCGCGGTCGCTTCGCGCAGTTTCTGCACCGGGCGCACAATCCGGCCAGCCAGAAAGAATGACAGCGCGATGCCCGCTGTCACCAGCGTGGCGGCCAGTCCGAGCGTCAGCAGCAGCGACTGCCGCGCGATGCCGACAGCCAGATCAGATTTGGCCAGCATCGCCCGCTGATTCAGATTCAGCAGCTCATCGCAGCGCGCACGCAGGCGATAAAAGGCCGGCTCAAGACGAGTGAAATACTCTGACCGGCGGCGCGCCACTTCAGCGCCGTCCGCTTGCAGCGCCGAAAAAAATTCACTGGAGAGGCGGTAGTAAGTGTCATGCTCGCGGCGGATGGCGGCGATCAGTTCAGCCTCTCCCGGTTCGGTGATGTTGCTCGCAGCCTTGTCAAAGGCCGCGTCGAATCGGGCGCGCTGCTCACGCAACTGCGTTCCGGCGCGCTCGTGCTGCCCCAGCAGCGCCATGACCACAGCCGACTCCTGCCGCTCCAGGCTCTCTTTCATCTGCTGCGCCGCCACGACCGAATCGTAATTCTCCGCCAGGATCAGCCGCGACACGCCGCCCAGCTTATGCGACTGCCACACGCCCCACGCGCCGAGCGCCACGAGCGCGACCACAAACAGCAGATAACCGCTCAACAGTCTTGCACGCAGACTCATCCTTCAATCCCTCCTGAGTCCCGACCTGGAGCTTTCGCCTGTGCGTCGCGCGCGGCGAGCGGCACGACCTGCACCGTCGCGTCCTGCACCTCGTTGAGGAACCGGTTGAGAATCGAACCGCGCAGCAGGATGTTCCAGCGCGAGCGCGATGTCTGCCCGAAGACAACATGCGTGATGCCTTCGCGCCGCGCAAATTCAATCAGCGCGTCGGCCACGTTGCGTCCCCTCAGCCTGACCACTTTGGCGCCGAGTTCTTCGGCAAAGCGAATGTTCTCCTGCAGCGCGACGTAATCCTGCGGGCTGATGCGGCCCGGCTCCTCGCGCGGCGTCTCGACCCAGACCGCATACCAGTCTGAGGCCAGCCGCCCGGCAATGCGCGAACCAACCCGCAGCAGCTTCTTTGCGCTGCCGCGCGAGGCAAAGGCCACCATCACCTTTTCCGGGATCACAGCCTGCGCCAGCCCTTCCTGCTCGCGGTAGCGGGTTCCCTTCGCCGCCTGATCCTCGGCCAGTTCGCGCAGCGCCAGTTCGCGCAGCGCCGTCAGATTGCCCTTGCGGAAGAAATTGCTGAGCGCCTGCTCGATCTTTTCGACGCCGTAAATCTTCCCCTGCCGCAGCCGCGTCCGCAGCGTTTCGACCGACACATCCACGTTGACGACCTCGTCGGCGCGGCGCAGAAAATAGTCAGGCACGGTTTCGCGCACCTGCACGCCGGTCGTCCGCGCAACCGCATCGTTGAGCGATTCGATGTGCTGAATGTTGACGGCAGTGATGACCGAAATCCCGTGATCGAGCAGTTCCAGCACATCTTCGTACCGCTTGCGATGGCGCGAGCCGGGCACATTCGTGTGCGCCAGTTCATCCACAATGGCAATGGCCGGTCGGCGCGTAATGACCGCATCCAGATCCATTTCTTCGAGCACGACGCTGCGATATTCAATTTTCCTGAGCGGCACGCGCTCCAGATCGCCGATCAGGGCCGCTGTCTCAGCGCGACCGTGTGGTTCGATAAAGGCGATGACGATATCCACGCCCTGCTTTTTCAGCAGGTGCGCGTCTTCGAGCATCTGATACGTTTTGCCGACGCCCGGCGCCGCGCCGATGTAAACACGCAGCTTCGCCCGCTCGTCCTCGCGGAGCCGGGCGAGCAGTAATTCGGGAGATGGCCTGTGGTCGCCGTTCTGCATGTTTCAGCCTATTGCGGCATTGGCTTGCGCGCATCCAGCGCGAGATTGAGTGGCAGCACATTCACTCGCGGTTCGCCCAGCAAGCCGAACTGTCGCCCCTCGGTGTGCTGCGCCACCAGGCGGCGCACTTCATCCTCACTCATCCCGCGCTCGCGCGCCACACGCGGAAGCTGAAACTCAGCCGCCGCCGGAGAAATGTGCGGGTCAAGCCCTGAGGCTGAAGTCGTCACCAGATCAACCGGAATCGGTTTTCCCGGATTTTCAGCCTGCAGTTTCTCAACGTCAGCCTTGACGCGATCAATCAGCTTTTTATTTGTCGGGCCAAGATTCGATCCCGAAGAAGCCCCGGCATCGTAGCCGACCGCGCCCGCCGCCGAAGGCCGCGAGCGGAAATAGCCTGGCGAAGTGAACGGCTGCCCGATCAGGCGCGAGCCAACGACCTGCCCGTCCCTGACAATCAACTGCCCGTTCGCCTTGTCAGGAAAAAGCGCCTGCGCGATGCCGGTCACAACCAGCGGATAAATCAGCCCCAGCAAAATTATCGTCACCACAGTCATCAGGATTGCAGTCATGAAATTTTTCATCTCATCCCCTTCTTCAATCTCAAATCTCAAATCTCAAATTATCTACGCCAGCCCCAGCGCCACAATCACCACGTCAATCAGCTTGATCCCGATGAACGGAATAATCACGCCGCCGAGGCCGTAAATCAGCAGGTTGCGCCGCAGCAATGTAGCCGCCGAAAGCGGACGATACCTGACGCCCCGCAGCGCCAGCGGGATCAGCGCGATGATGATCAGCGCATTGAAAATGACCGCCGACAGGATCGCCGATTGCGGCGTCGCCAGATTCATAACATTCAGCGCCTGAAGTACCGGGAACGCGCCCGCAAACATCGCCGGGATGATCGCAAAATATTTCGCCACGTCGTTGGCAATCGAGAACGTCGTCAGCGCCCCGCGCGTCATCAGCAGTTGTTTGCCGATCTCGACGACTTCAATCAGCTTGGTCGGGTTGGAGTCGAGGTCAACCATGTTGCCGGCCTCCTTCGCCGCCTGCGTGCCGGTGTTCATCGCCACACCGACATCGGCCTGAGCCAATGCTGGCGCATCGTTCGTGCCGTCGCCGGTCATGGCCACGAGCCTGCCTTCGGCCTGCTCGCGCTTAATCAAAGCCATCTTGTCTTCGGGCTTCGCTTCAGCCAGGAAGTCATCCACGCCCGCTTCACGCGCAATCGCAGCGGCGGTCAGCGGGTTGTCGCCCGTAATCATCACGGTGCGGATGCCCATCGCCCGCAACTGATCGAAGCGTTCTTTCATTCCGCCCTTGACGATGTCCTTAAGGTGAATGACGCCGAGCGGGCGGCGATTGACGGCGACGACGAGCGGCGTGCCGCCCGAATGCGCAATGCGCTCGACCGTTGCGCGCAGTTCCGGCGGCACCGGAGCTGCGCCGCCGTCAACATACTTTTCAATCGCGTCCACCGCGCCCTTGCGAATCTCGCGCCCGTCGTAATCCACGCCCGACATGCGCGTTTGCGCGGTGAACGGAATGAAGCGCGCTTCGTGCGGCTGAAGCTCACGCCCGCGCAGCTTGTAGCGATCCTTCGCCAGCACGACTATCGAACGACCTTCGGGCGTCTCGTCGGCAAGCGATGAAAGCTGCGCCGCGTCGGCCAGTTCTTTTTCACTCACGCCGGGCAGCGCGATGAATTCAGCCGCCTGCCGGGCGCCAAGCGTGATCGTGCCCGTCTTGTCGAGCAGCAGCGTGTTGACATCGCCCGCCGCTTCAACAGCGCGGCCACTCATCGCCAGCACGTTGTGCTGAATCAGCCGATCCATCCCCGCAATGCCGATGGCCGAAAGCAGCCCGCCAATCGTCGTCGGGATCAGACAGACGAGCAGCGAAACTAAAACAAAGATCGTCTGCGACGCATTTGAATAAATGGCGAACGGCTGCAAGGTGACGACCGCGAGCAGGAAGACGATGGTCAGCCCCGCGAGCAGGATGTTGAGCGCGATTTCGTTCGGTGTCTTCTGCCGCTCCGCGCCTTCAACCAGCGCGATCATCCGGTCAATGAAGGTCTCGCCCGGATTCGACGTGATGCGAATTTTGATTTGATCGGACAGCACGCGCGTGCCGCCTGTCACAGCCGAACGGTCGCCGCCCGCTTCACGAATGACGGGCGCGGATTCGCCGGTAATCGCCGACTCGTCCACCGAAGCGACGCCTTCGATGATCTCGCCATCGCTTGGAATGAACTCGCCCGCACTGACCACCACAATGTCATCGCGGCGCAACTTCGGCGCAGGCACGTCTTCGGTCTGCCCGTTCGGCAGCAGGCGGTGCGCAATGGTTTCGGTTTTGGCTTTGCGCAAATTGTCGGCCTGCGCCTTGCCGCGCCCTTCGGCCATCGCTTCGGCGAAGTTCGCAAACAGCACCGTGAACCAGAGCCAGAGCGTGATTTGCAGCTCGAAGCCAGCGGGCGCGCCCTGCGCGATGTTGCGGATGAGCAGGACTGTCGTCAGCACGCTGCCGATCTCGACGACAAACATCACCGGGTTCTTCATCATCCTGACCGGATTCAGCCTGGTGAATGAATCAACCAGCGCTCGTCGGATGATCCTGAGGTCCCAAATCGAAATGGATTTTTGTTTTGCCATAATCTCTCTCAGCTTCGGTGCAGCACGCGTTCAGCTCGGTGCGGTACCGCGCGCGTCAGCAAGCGGTCGGACGCGCATTCAAGCCGCTTGCTGACGCGCGCGGTACCGTACCGTTTGGCTGACGCGCGCGGTACCGTACCGTTTGGCTGACGCGCAGCATTGCACCGTTCAGAACACCTGCCCCGCCTGCATCAGCAGGTGCTCGACAATCGGCCCCAGGCTCAGCGCCGGGAAGAATGTCAGCGCCCCGACAATCAGGATTACGCTCACCAGCAGCGTCGTAAACAGCGGCGTCGTCACCGGGAATGTTCCGAGCGACGGCGGAACTGCTTTCTTGCGCCCCAGATTTCCGGCCAGCGCCAGCATCGGGATAATCATGAAAAATCGTCCGAGCAGCATGGCGATGCCAATCGTCGTGTTGTACCAGGACGTGTTC
>CAYWDW010000125.1:9277-10178 GCA_964457105.1 uncultured Heliobacteriaceae bacterium | reverse complement strand
GCTGCCGATGGTCGCGCCACATTCCGTGAGGATGTGTGGCAGCGCGCAGACGGCGGCGGCGGGCGCACACGCGTGCTGGAAAATGGGGCGCTCTTTGAGAAAGCCGGGGTTAACTTCTCAGCCGTTGGTGGCGAATTGCCGGAAGCGTTCGCCGCCAGGGTCGGGCCGGGCGAGGGCCGGGAATTTTTTGCGACCGGGGTTTCGCTGGTGCTGCATCCGCACAATCCTTATGTGCCGACGACGCATGCGAATTTTCGTTTTCTGGAAAGAGGCGCTACGGGGTGGTTCGGTGGTGGGGCCGATCTGACGCCTTACTATCCGTTCCGCGAGGATGTCGTTCATTTTCACCGCACGCTCAAAGCAGCCTGCGATCATCACGAAGACGCCGCGGATTATACACATTTCAAGCGGTGGTGCGACGAATATTTTTACCTCAAACATCGAAAAGAAATGCGCGGTGTGGGCGGCATTTTCTTTGACTATCTGAAGGGCGACGGGCCGGGCGGCAGCGAAGCTGTCTTCGCTTTCGTCCGCGCCGCCGGTGAGGCTTTTCTGCCCGCTTACCTGCCGATTGTTGAAGCGCGCCGTGAGCGCGCTTACGGCGCACGCGAACGCGAATTTCAACTGCTCAGGCGCGGGCGTTATGTCGAATTCAATCTGGTCTATGATCGCGGCACGACCTTCGGGCTGGAAACGGGAGGCAGGATTGAATCAATTCTGATGTCGCTGCCGACGGTCGCGGGCTGGAAGTACGATTATCAGCCTGAACCGGGCAGCCCTGAAGCTGACGCGATGACTTATTATCAGCCGGGGCAGGACTGGCTGAGTTGATTGCAGAGTTGTGTTTTTAGATATTAAATTTTATTTAGATCCAATTGTGGGTTTTAAAATGAACAAATTG
>CAYWDW010000125.1:0-9267 GCA_964457105.1 uncultured Heliobacteriaceae bacterium | reverse complement strand
GTTTTTTTTTTTCGTGTTTTGTTAGTTCTTAGGTCTTTTTTCTTACTGGGCGTTGGGTTTTTTACACTGTAAAATCGCAAATCACAACTCTGCAATTGCAACTTTCCGGTCGGCTATTTTTTCTTCGCCTTCCAGGTGCCTGAGAACCCGCCGGCTTCCCATTTGCCGCCCATCTCGGTGCCGGTTACCTTGCCGGAAATATCGAACGGGTTGCCCTGATAGGCCATATTCAGCGTCACCGCGTCGCCGCTGACCTTGATGCCAATCACTGAAATATCGCCCGCTCCCTTGTTCTCAGTCGTCAGGTTGTCACCATCCTTTTTGACCACGAAGGCAATCGGCAGCGTGCCCTGGCCATCCGCCACGATTTCGCCCTCATAAGCGCCGTCGAGCGAGGCTGCCGCGCCTGCCGAGGCGGCGGATGCTGTCTCACCCTTGACCGCCATCCATTTTCCGTTGGTATCGCCTGCGGTCCAGTTGCCGTCAATTTTGCCGTGATCGAATCTGGCGGTCATCGTCACTTCCGTCCCGCCAGCGTCAGCGGTGATGGACAGTTTGTTGTCCGCATCAACCGTTATTTTGCTGACCATGAGCGGCTGCGGTGAATTGATGATCTCGGCTTTCCATTTGTCGCCGTCACGTTTGATGACCAGTTGAAAGTTAAGCGTGCCAATGGCATCGCCCGTTGCGGTTACTTCATATTTGCCTTCGACCGGGTGAGCGCCGTTCTGCGCCAGCGCCGAACTGAAAAGTCCGCAGATCACCAGACAGCCCAGGATCAGCCCGGCGAACTTCTGATATGCCTTGCTCATTGCCTTTGTTCTCCTTCTGCAAGTGGGTTGAAAAGTTGCGCGTTTCGTCTGCTGAAACGATACGTTTGAAATCCGGCCAGGGTTTCGCTGCGTCTGCCTCAGATGCTGATCCCAGGCAAAGGAGCTGACTCAGGATGGTCACGACAGCATCACCACGAAGCCACGATGCGGCGCACATTATACGGCGCGCCGCCACTCCGGTACAGCCACCGCTTTATTTCGCGCCGAAGTTGACCTGGATCCCGGTCGTCAGCAGCGTGTCGTTGCTTTTGCGTCCGAACGCCGGATTGCTCAGGTAACGGTCGCTGAAGGTAATCTGCCAGCTCAGATATTTTGTCAGCGCCGTCGCCGCGGTCGTGTCGAAATTGAACCGATATTCGCCCGTCTGACTCAGGTTCGGAAACAGCACCGCCCGCTGCGTCAGCGAAGTCCGGCCCGACAGCTTGTAAGCCAGTTCCTCGCCAAACAGTACTTCGGCTGAATTGGTATTGAATGCTGCCCGGTTATTCTTCTGGTCCGCACCAAAATAGGTTTTGTTGTAAGCGCCACCGGCGAACAGATCCAGCACCGTGCGTTCGTTTTTAATGGCGTGATAACCGCCGCCGCCGCCAAAGACGCTGCGAAAATCAATCAACTGAAATTCGTCAAAGTCGAAATCAGCGGAACCAAAGGCGAACCACCGGCCCGACAGATTCACGTCATAACGAACTCCGCCGCGCGCGGCATTGGCCGTGGTGAGCTTTGTGCCTGAAGTCGAATTCGAGGCCCGCAGCGCCGCCGCATAAATGCTGATCTTGTCACGCGGCGTGACGCGGGCCGCGCCAATGCCCATCGTGAAAGTCGAAGTTTTCGCATTGCCGCCCGCCAGCGCCAGCCCGAAATCAGCCGACCCGGCCCACAAATCCATCAGCCCCGGATTCCGCAGCCGCGCCAGTTCGGCCTGATAAGCCGCCTCTTCCTCTTTTGAGCGCACAGTTGCAATCGTTTCACGCGCCAGCGTGACCTTGCCGGTGTCAGCGGTTTCGACTTCGATTTTGTCGTCGCCCGCGGCGGCGAGCCTGCCGATGACTTTCTGCCCGTCCCTGAGCGTCAGGTTGAGCGGTTCATCCGAAGTAATCGCTGTGATGGCGGCGAAATCAAGCGTCACGACTCCGGCAAATTCGGTTTTGATCGTCAGCGTTTTGCCATCCGCTTTGACAATCTTTCCTGACAAACGGTCGCCGTTTTTGAGCGTCACAGTGTCGGCCAGGGCGGCACCGCACAGCAGACAGAGAATGGCCATCAGTAAAAATAATCTGGTATTCATCAAGACCTCCCTCAGTATTTTCGTTGATCGTCACTTGTTGATGTCGGGGGAAAGGCAGTTGAGGGGGGAAAGCAGTGCCGTCATTCTCAGCTTCGCCGCGCCTTTTGTCCAGCCACGCGGACTGCGGCGTGATCTCTGGTTTAGTTCCGGCTCCGACTTTATAATCCGCAGCATTATCGGGCGCGGCAGTCAGTCTCAGCACAACATTCAGCAGTCGTTTCGGGAGGTGAAGCTTTGGAGAAAAGCGAAGGTTCAGGCTGGCGGTATGCACCACATCTGATCATCTTCATCAGCTCGGCCTGCATTATGGTCATTGAACTGGTCGCCGGTCGCCTGATCGCGCGGCATCTCGGCAGTTCGCTCTACACGTGGACTTCGATCATCGCCGTCATCCTGGCCGGGATGAGTGTGGGCAATTACCTGGGCGGCAGAATGGCTGATCGCTGGCGGTCGGCAGAATTGCTTGGGTGGCTGTTTATGATCGCTTCGGCCATGTGCCTGCTGACGCTGCTGCTCAACGTGCCTGCTGACGCTGCTGCTCAACAACATCTTTGCCGGAGCCTCGCCGTTAAATGGCCTGAGCTGGCCGCTGCGTACTTTTCTGTCGGTGCTGAGCATCTTTCTGCTGCCGGCGCTGGCGCTCGGCACGATTTCGCCGGTGACGGCCAAAATGGCACTCAGCCGCAGTGAAAACGTCGGCGCAACGATTGGCTCGGTCTATGCCTGGGGCGCGGTGGGCAGCATTCTCGGCACGCTTGCCACAGGGTTTTATCTGATTGCGTGGCTCGGCTCGAAAGGCGTCGTGCTGTCGGTGGCGCTGGTGCTTTCGATCATCGGCCTGTGCCTCGGCCCGCAACGCTGGCTGCACGCCGTCTGGGTTGTGGCGCTGTGCGCGCTGTTTATTCTTTCGCGCAATTCGTCAGCCACCATCGCGGACTTCACTTCATCGCTCGGCCTGCGCGATGCAACGGGCAGCCTCTTTTCCGCCGACAGCAATTATCAGTACGTCAACGTCTATGAAAAGGAAGTTGAGGACGACCCGAAAACGCCCGATCAGGACCGGCTGCTCACGCTCAGGCTGGATTATCTGGTGCATGGTTACGTTGACCTGAACGACCCTGAATACCTTGAGTACGATTACGAGAACGTCTACCGCGACGTGGCGCAGCGGTTTGCCCGCGACCGCACAACGCTTTCGACCTTTTTTCTGGGCGGCGGCAGTTATACTTTTCCGCGCCGGGTGCTGCATCACTGGCCCGGTTCATCAGTTGACGTCGCCGAAATTGACCCGCTGGTGCTTGAAGCCAATCATCAGGCGCTCGGGCTGCCGCGTAACGCGCCGATTCGGACCTTTCTGATGGACGCGCGCAATGCGATTGACGACCTGCCGCCGGAGCGCCGCTACGATCTGGTCTTTGGCGATGCGTTCAGCGATTTGTCAGTGCCCTGGCATCTGCTGACGCTCGAATTCACGCAGAAAGTCAAAAGCCACCTCGCCCCGAACGGCGCTTACATCGTGAATCTGATTGATTCGTACAAAAGCGGGCTGCTGCTCGGCAGTTATTACTGGACGCTGAAGCGGGTCTTCAAAAACGTCTATGTTTTTTGTACCGAAAAGGAAGGCGTGCGTGATTCGCGCGATACGTTTGTGCTCGCGGCTTCAGACGTGGCGATTGATGTTTCCGACTGGCAGCCGAATCATCCGAGTGGCCTGAGCGGTTCCGTACTGACTGCATCAAACCTCGCGGAACTCTACAGCAAATCTCGTGGCCGCATTCTGACGGATGACGACGCGCCGGTTGAAAACCTGCTCGCGCCGGTTGTGCGCGAACGCAAGTGACAGGGGCATTCTCCCTTCTCCATTTTCAATTCTCCATTCTTTGCAGTGAACATCAGCCTGGGGAATTGTCTTCCCTGCAAAGAATGGAGAATTGAAAATGGAGAAGGGAGAATGCCCCTGGCTCATCACTTTGCCAGCAATTCATTTGCCTGCCGCTGCAATTCATAAAGTCTGGTCAGCGCCTCAACCGGGCTGAGTGAATTGATGTCGAGTTTCAGCAGCGCCTCAATCAACGCTGACGATTCAGTGGTCTGTTTCTTCGCCGCGCTGTTGACGCTCTGATGTTTTGCGGCGTCGTATTCGTCAAGCAGCGCCTGCGCGCGATGAATCACCGGCTTCGGCATCCCGGCGATCATGGCGACGTGAATGCCGAAACTTTTTTCGGCGCGGCCAGGCTCGACGCGATGCAGATATTGCACGCGGCCTTTCGTCTCCTTCACCGCGAGATGAAAGTTTTTCACGCGCGGCAGGTAATCAGCCGCATCCGTCAGTTCGTGATAGTGCGTGGCAAAGAGCGTCTTCGCGCAGACCTGCGGATGATTGTGCAGGTATTCGATGACTGACCGCGCAATCGAAAGCCCGTCCGCCGTCGAAGTCCCGCGCCCGACTTCGTCAAGCAGTACGAGCGAACGCGGCGTCGCGTGATTGAGAATCGCGGCGGTTTCAATCATCTCAACCATAAAACTCGAATGCCCCTGCAACGTGTAATCGGTCAGCCCGACGCGCGTGAAGATGCGATCTGTAATTCCAATGCGCGCTGATTCAGCCGGAACGAAACTGCCGATCTGTGCGAGCAGCACGATCAATGCGACCTGCCGCAGGTAAACCGATTTGCCCGCCATATTCGGCGCGGTCAGCAGCATGATCTGTGTGCCGCGACTGGCGAGCTTCGTGTCATTCGCCACAAACTGCCGCGCTTCAAGCCGCTGTTCGATCATCGGATGTCGGCCTTTGACGATCACGAGTTCATCGCCTTCATCAAGTTCGGGCCGCGTGTAACCAAACCGCGCTGCCGCTTCAGCGAGCGATGAAAACAGGTCGAGCCGCGCAATGCCCGCTGCGACTTTGCTGATGCGTTCGTGATGGCGACTGATTTCATCACAGACCTGGCGATACAGACTGACTTCGAGTTCCAGAATGCGCTCCTTTGCATTCGCAATCAGCGACTCGTGTTCCTTCAGTTCGAGCGTGAAGAAGCGTTCGGCGTTCGTGAGCGTCTGTTTGCGAATGTAATCGCCCGGCGCCAGGCACAGGTTCGGTTTCGTAATTTCAATGTAATAACCGAAGACTTTGTTGTAACCGACCTTGAGCGATCTGATGCCGGTGCGTTCGCGTTCGCGCGTTTCAAATTTCGCCAGAAAGTCTTTGCCGCCGCTCAGCGCTGCGCGCAATTCATCCAGCTCGGCTGAAAAGCCTGCGCGAATAATGCCGCCGCGCTCGAAATCCGAAGGCGGGCGTTCAGTCACGGCGCGGCTGGCGAAATCAACCAGGTCATCGCACGCTTCAAGCGGCGCGCTGAATTCAGCCGGAACTTTTGTTCGGTCATTTCCTTTGCCAGCGAGCGCGGCGCGAAGCTGCGGAATGTTTCTGAGGCTGTGCGCCAAAGCGACGATTTCAGCCGGCACAGCCAGTCTGCGGCGAATGCGTCCAAGCAGGCGTTCGATGTCGAGGACGGGCGTCATCGCTTCGCGCAGTTTTTCGCGCACGGCTTCGCGTCTGACAAACCATTCAACCGCATCCTGTCGCGCCCGCAGTTCGTGCAGATCAAGCAGCGGATGCCGCAGCCATTTGCGCAACAATCGCCCGCCCATCGGCGTCTGCGTCAGATCAATCGTTGCGGTCAGCGAACCGGTCGGCACGCCGCCGGTGAAATCCCAGCCCTGAAAAATTTCAAGGTTGCGCATCGTCTGCGGATCGAGCCGCATGAAATGATCGGCGCCATAACTTTGCAGCCGTGTCAGATTCTGCAAAGCGTCCGGCTGAGTGTCGCGCAGGTAAGCCACAATCGCGCCCGCCGCCTGAACGGCGAGCGGCTGTTCGGCAATGCCATAAGCCGCGAGCGATTGCGCTTCGAAATGCTCAAGCAGCGCCCGCCGCGCCACTGCGAATTGCGTCTGTTCATCAGCGATTCGCGTCAGCGACGGCGCTTCGACCGCAGGCGCCGCTGCGCCGCGCGCCACGATCAGCTCAGCCGGAGCGAGCCGTTCAAGTTCAGCGAGCGCCTGTTCGCGTTCCAGTTCAGTCGCCGCAAACTCGCCCGTCGAAACGTCCACATAAGCCAGCCCCGCCGCCCGCTCACCGGCCACGAAACTCGCCAGGTAATTATTCGTGCGGCCTTCGAGCAGGCCCGGTTCAATCACCGTGCCCGGCGTGATGATGCGCGTGACTTCGCGTTCGACGAGTCCCTTGCCCGGCGGCGTGACCTGATCGCAGATGGCGACTTTATGCCCGCGACTGATGAGCTTTGCCAGATGCGATTCCAGCGACCGCACCGGAATGCCTGCGAGCGGATGCACGTTGCCCTTGCCGAACCACTTCCTGGTGAGCGCCACGCCGAGTTCACGCGCCAGCGCCTGCGCGTCTTCATCAAACGTTTCGTAAAAATCGCCGATCTGAAAGAGCAGAATCATGCCGGGATAGCGGCGCTTGATTTCCAGATACTGACGGCGGAGCGGTGTCGACATTTCCGGTTCAGCAAGTTCAGGGAAGGATCAGGAGGGCTGTTGCCGCCTCGCGCTCGAATTCATGAATGCGGATGGAATTTCGTCGCAGCAGTTCTTCAATTGTTCCGGTAGGGCAATTCCCGACACGCAACCAGATAAATTTCGGCGGATGGCCGTAAAGAAAGCTGCGATGCCAGAAGTCAGAATCCTTCGAGACGATCACGAAATCGTTTTGCCTGGCGTACTGCCAGATCTCTTCGTCTTCAGCCTCCTTCAACCCGCTGTCACGAACGTGCAGGCTGGCTGGATAGAGATCCGCCAGTCGCCGGGTCAGGTGATGTGACAGGTTCTCGTCGAACAGCAGCTTCATGATGGCAAAGTTGCCAGCCTGCGTTCACGGTCAGCAGCAAAAGCGAGACAGGCCTGAATATCTTCCATCGTCAGATCAGGAAAATCCTCGAGAATTTCCTGCGGCGTCATCCCGCCAGCCAGATACTCCAGCACATCCGTCACTGTCATCCGCAATCCGCGAATGCAGGGTTTCCCGCTGCGCTTGCCAGGCTCAATTGTGATGATCTTCTGGTAATCCATCCGCGAATAATAACAGAACCAGCGGCCAGGTCACATAACCAGCCCGCTGGTCCTCAGTTATTTCTTTGGCGGCGCAGGCACAAACAACAGATCGTGAAAATCGAAGCTGAAATCCGTGAGCGGCGACACGGCCTGCATCTTCATCTGCTCAATCGCGCCGTCGGGTTTGAGCGCGAAGGTGACATAGGCATCAGCGTTCAGCGTGCGTTCGCGCCAGCGCGCGATGAAGGTGTCGTATTGCCAGTGTTCCAGCTCGCCTGTCAGCAGCGGCGTGCGGCTGAAGCGCAACACCAGCTTTCCGTTTTCTTCGCTGATCGTCACGTCGCCGTACCATGCGTCGCGGTATGTCCCGGCATATTTCGCCAGCGGCAGCGAAGGCTTTGATTCGACATTGCGCGTGCCGCTCTGTTTTTTCACTTCTTCGGCGGCCATGCGGTTCTGCATCTCTTCGACCGTGCGAAAGGCCTTGATCCAGTCGGTCGGCGGCGCGCCGAGATAGCTGTCAAGAATGTGATAACTCATCGCCTGAAACGCGCCGCCCGCTTCCTGATTGGTCAGCACGACGACGCCGAGTTTCAGATCGGGAATGAGCGTGACCTTCGAGACCAGCCCGGCCAGACCGCCCGTGTGCGAAACCGTTTTGTGGCCGCGATATTCGCTCAGGCCCCAGCCCAGACCGTAGGCTGCAAATATCGGCCTGAGCGCGGCAAGCGGTGGTGGCGGATTGCCGATGGGCAGGATGGTTTGCGCTGACCACATCTCCTGATTCTGGCGCGCGCTGAACAGACGCTTTTCGCTGCCTTCGCCGTGGCGCATCACGCCGCCGTCAAGCTGCGCGATCATCCACTTCGCCATCTCGGCGACACACGAATTGATCGCGCCCGCCGGAGCGGTGTTGTCAATGTTCATGTACTCAATCGCTTTCAATTTGCCGTCAGCGCGGGCGTGCGGCGTGGCGATGTTGTCGCCGGGACGAAAGGCTTTGATGCTTGTATTGCTGCGCGTCATGCCGAGCGGCGTGAAGATGCGTTCTTTGATGAACTCATCCCACGTTTTGCCCGTCACGGCGCGAATCACTTCTCCGGCAACGAGGTAGAGAATGTTGTCGTAGGCATAACGGCTGCGAAAGCTCGTCGCGGGTTTGACGTAGCGGATGCGCTGCACGATCTCTTCGCGGGTAAAGGTCGTGCCCGGCCAGAAAAGCAGATCGCCCGCGCCGAGCGGCAGCCCGCTGCGATGCGTCAGCAGATCGCGGATCGTCAGTTCGCGCGTGACATAAGGATCGTACATCTGAAACGTTGGCAGATGCCTGATGACCGGATCGTCCCAGGAAATTTTTCCTTCATCAACCAGCATCGCCAGCGCCGCCGCCGTAAACGCCTTCGAGTTTGAAGCGATGCCGAACAGCGTGTTCTCATCCACCGGCGCGGCTTCACCAAGTTTGCGCACGCCGTAGCCCTTGGCCATTACGACGCGACCATCCTTCACCACGGCCACCGCCATTCCCGGCACTTCAAATTCCTTCAGAATGCGCGCGGCGTAATCATTAACATCGGCGGGCAAAGCGTTCTGCGCGAAAGTGTGAATGGCGCTGACGATGAGCAACAGGGTCAGCGGTAACGGGCGAAATTTCTGACTGGGTTTCATAGTTATTCTCCGAAAGGATGTCTGAACATCTGTCAGCCTTCAGCAGACAGCTTCACTCAGCCACCAGCTTTGCAATCAAAGTTTCGTGCGACCTGAGCACTTCATACAGCCGCTGCAATTCACCGACGCCGATGACGGTGACGTAAGGCTGAATTTCGTGAAACGAACCGCTCATTCTTTTTCCGGCAAAGCGCGTGTCGCGTTCATCGGCAATGACCAGAAAGGGGCGCGAACGCTGCGAGTCGTAAGCGTGCTTGAGGCGGGTGAGCGCGCTGTCCACGCTGCCTGAAATCTGAACTTCAAAGACGTGGCTCAGGCGTGGCGCGCGGGCGCTTTCGCGCCAGACCACGTCGTAATGCTCAAACTCGGTTTCGGCGTGGCGGCCAAGCATCTGACCGATTTCAACGA
>CAYWDW010000124.1:0-10183 GCA_964457105.1 uncultured Heliobacteriaceae bacterium | reverse complement strand
GAGCAGCAGGACCGCCAGGAAAACGATCATCTCGACAAACACAAACGGCTTCGAGAGAAGTTTTGACAGCGACTGGAAAACGACCGCCCAGGGAATCAGAAAGACAGCTTCAATGTCGAACAGAATAAAGATCATCGCCACCAGGTAAAACTTCACTGAGAACCGCTGGTGCGCCGCCCCGACCGGATCCATGCCACACTCATAAGGCATGAGCTTTTCGCGGGTATCGCGCCGCCGTCCGAACAAGCGGGAAATCACGAGATTGGTGATGGCAAAACCCGTGATGAAGACGAAAATCATCAGAACTGGAAGATATGCTCTCATGCGGCCCCTTGTACAATCTGCCCTGGTCTGTCAGAAGCCTGTTCCGGCAGTCTGTATGGCTGGCAATTGCCCTGCCAGACGGTGGCATTCCTGATTTTGAACCCGTTGAAACTGCTGACGGTAACGTTTTCTGTTACCAGAAGGGATGCTTGCTTTTCAGATTGAGAATAATAGTGCAATCCCATGCAGGCTTGCAAGGTAGCGGCTCGTGAATTGTGGCGGCAGAGCGAAAAAGTGAGCAGAGTCGAAGGGAAGACTAACACAAACCCGGATGAGCAAAGCAGGCCCGGAATGCCTGTTATCTGCCGAAGACGAGCGGAAACGGGATTCCGGGACCTGACAACTTCAGGGGCCGGGAGAATTAAAGATCCTCGTCATCATCAGAGAACGGATGCCTTGGAGGGCCGGGAATCAGATCAACTGTTCGACGACGCGGGTAAGGATCAGTCGCGCGACGCCGTGGTACGGATTCCGTCCCGCGGCGATCAGGAGTTCCGGGCATCGGGTGCCCAAGCGCTTCGGCCAGAATTCTGATCAACTCCTGAGATAAAGTTCGATGCTGAAGCTGGGCGCGCCTCTTCAATGCTTCCTTCATCTCCGGCGGGACATAAGCACCGATCAGGACACCTTTTCTCTTCATAAGTTTTCCTTTCTGGTCTGAGACTAAATGGCTGGGGGTCAATCCGGCTGCCGAACAATAAGCAATATAACTAATTACGGGCAAGTGTTAAACCCAGGGCATTGTAGCACAGGGTTAAAAAAAGCCAAGTGCTGTGTGGCGGGTTGTCCGCGGACTTTTCATTTCCATCCGGGTTCCCAGCGAGGCGCAGCTCACAGGATAAAAACTTGACAGTATCTGGAACCGGGTGTTAAGTTTGCGCGGCTGATTGATGCAGGAAGTATGGCTTTGATCAGTTATCTTCAGGAAGATTCTGACCTGCTTTCAGTCCATATCCGAACAACTCTGAAGCTGAATCTGGATGAGGCAAAACGCAGATATGCTGGATGCGCGCAGCCGCGAAATGCTGGCCCTGCTGGTCGAGACTCACGTCTTTACTGGTGAGCCGGTTGGATCGCGGACCATTTCGAAGCTGTCGAAGGAAGGCCTTTCGGCGGCAACTGTGCGTTATGTGATGTCTGAACTGGAAGATGCCGGATTCCTCGAACAGCCGCATACCTCGGCGGGCCGCGTCCCGACCGATAAGTGCTATCGCTTTTATGTCGATCATGTAATTGAAGCGACCAGACTTTCCAGCGAGGATGAAGCTGTCATTAATCGCTGGATTTCGGGGCAGGCCTGGACCAATCCGGAACGGCTGATGGCGCGGGCCTCGCATCTGCTGTCGCAGCTTTCAGACAATGTCGGCATTGTTGTGGCGCCGAATCTGGCGCAGGATGTGATCAAACACATTGAGTTGATGCGGCTCAATGATGGCCGGATTCTGGTGATTACGGTGTCGCGCACCGGACTGGTGCAGGATCGGCTGGTCAGGGTAGAGGCCGATCTCAGTCAGCCGGAACTTGATCGCACGGCTCGTTATGTCAATGAACACTTCAGCGGCCTGACACTGTCTGCCATGCGGGCCGAACTGCTCAGACAGATGTCTGAAGAGCAGGCCCTGTATGATCGCCTGTTGCAAAATGCCGGAAAGATCTGGGAATGCGGATTCAGCGACAGCGATGACGCGGAGGCTGACAACAACCCGGATGTTTATGTCGAAGGCGCAGCGAATATCGTCACCAAGCCCGATTTTGCCGACATTGAGCTGATGCGAAGTCTGTTCAGAATCCTGGAGGAAAAGAGCCGTCTCGTCCGCATTCTGAATGAGTGTCTTGAAGCCCGGTCTGTGCCGCCCGTGCGGGTCCGGATCGGCGGCGAAAACAGCCTGCCCGAACTGCGCGGCTGTACCGTGATTACCTCAAACTGGAGCTATGGCGACCAGGTGCTTGGCAGCCTGGCAGTGGTCGGCCCGATGAGAATGCACTATGCACGGATGATAAATGTGGTAAACTGCGTCGCCCGCCTGATGGAGCGGGCGCTTTCAGGCATCCCGGAAAGCGCCCTGAACTGAACAACCCGCCTCCTGAGCGAACTCGCCCCCTGTTGCTCTGAAAATTCCCAGCCCCGTTTGTCAGCCCTGACCAGCCAGGTCCCGCGTGTCTGCGCTGGCTGAAAGCATCTTTATCAACGCTATGTCAGAAATCGCAAAGCAGGTGTCAATCCCGGAGATTCCGACTGCTCAGACCGATCCCCTGCCGCCGGATACCGATCTGCATGCGGCTGAGTCGGCAGAAATGTCTGTGACTGATGAATGTGCTGAGGCTGGTTTGACGCAGGCAGGATCATCGGTTGAGCAGGCCGACGTTGATTACGAATACGAGATTGACGCTGATGCGCTGCTGGCCGATCTGGCTTCGCTGCAGCATCCGGCAGACCGCGAAAATGACCGCCTGATGCAGGAGGCTGCGTCAACGAGGTCTGAACTGGCCGCGCTGCGGGACAAAGTCAGCGAACTGGAGAACGAAATCAAACGGCAGCAGTTGAAAATTCGTCGGCAGCAGGTTGAGTTTGAAAATGCCCGCCACCGTCATCAACACCGGCAGGAACTGGTTCGACAGCAGATGCAGGGAGCACTGATGCGGCAGGTGCTGCCCCTGATGGACAACTTTGAGCGCGCCCTGGCACACGCGACGGCGGGCGAAATCAAGGAGGATTTCGTGACCGGCGTGGTGCTGCTGTACAAGCAGCTTGCCGATCTGCTGGAGGAAAACAAGGTCACGCCGATGATGACCGTCGGGCAGACGTTCGATCCTGAATTTCACGATGCCGTCATGGTTGAAGCGTCTGCGCATTATGAGGCGAACACCGTGATTGCTGAATTTGAAAAGGGCTACACCATTGACCGGCGACTGCTGCGCCCGGCGCGGGTCAAGGTCGCAGGCCGTCCGCCAAACGACACGGAACAGGAATGCCCTGATGTATGAGCACAGTCCTCAGGCGAACTGCTTCAGTCGCACTCATTCATCATTCATTCTTCATTCGGGAAAAGTATGAGCAAGATAATCGGAATTGATTTAGGCACAACCAACTGCTGCGTCTCCGTGCTGGAAGCTGGCTCCGCGCAGATTATTCCCAACAAGGAAGGCGGGCGCACCACGCCCTCGGTCGTCGGCTTTACGGAAAAGGGCGAGCGGCTGGTCGGTCAGATTGCCAAACGACAGGCCGTGACCAATGCGGCCAATACCGTTTATGCCGCCAAGCGGCTGATCGGGCGCAAATTCAATTCGCCCGAAGTGCAGCGGGCCTGCGACGCTTCGCCCTTTGAGATCACTGAAAGCGGCAATGGCGATGCGCGCGTGCGCGTGCTGGGACGCGATTACAGCCCGTCGGAAATCTCCGCCATCGTCCTGCAGCGGCTCAAAGCGTGCGCCGAGGACTTTCTGGGCGAGACCGTTGATGAAGCCATCATCACCGTGCCGGCCTATTTCGATGACGCGCAGCGCCAGGCCACGAAGGACGCAGGCAAGATTGCCGGCCTCAATGTGCAGCGCATCCTGAATGAGCCGACGGCGGCGGCGCTGGCTTACGGGCTGGGGCGCGACACTTCCGAACGCATCATCGTTTATGACCTCGGCGGCGGCACCTTTGACGTTTCGATTCTCGAAATCAACGACGGCGTCTTTGAAGTGCTGGCGACATCGGGCGACACGTTTCTCGGCGGCGAGGATTTCGATCATCGCATCGTGGACTGGATCGTCAGCGAGTTTCAGCAGGAAACAGGCATTGACCTGCGCGGCGACCGCCTCGCGCTGCAACGCCTGAAAGAAGCGGCTGAGCGGGCCAAGTGCGATCTGTCCTTTGCGATGGAAACCAACATCAACCTGCCGTTCATTTCCGCCGATGCGATGGGGCCGAAGCATTTCAACAAGATGCTTGCGCGGACGCGCTTTGAGGAGATGATTAAAGACCTCGTCGAACGCACGCTCGACCCGTGCCAGAAAGCCTTGTGGGACGCCAAACTCAAACCGGCGGATATTGACAAGGTGCTGCTCGTCGGTGGTCAGACGCGCACGCCGATGATTCAGCAGCGCGTGCGCGAAATGTTCGGCAAGGATCCGTCGGCGGAAATCAATCCTGACGAGGTCGTCGCCATCGGCGCGGCGATTCAGGGCGGCGTGCTGGTGGGCGAGGTCAAGGAACTCGTGCTGCTCGATGTGCTGCCGCTGAGCCTCGGCATCGAAACGCGCGGCGGACTCTTTACCCGCATCATTGATCGCAACTCGACCATCCCGCTCAAAAAGAGCCTGACCTTCACGACCGTCGCCGACAATCAGACTTCGGTTGAAATCCACGTGTTGCAGGGCGAGCGCGAACTGGCCAAAACCAATCGCAGCCTCGCCAAATTTGAACTCGTCGGCATTCAGCCGGCGCCGCGCGGCACGCCGCAGATTGCCGTGACTTTCGATGTGGACGCTGACGGCATCGTGAACGTCTCGGCGCGCGACAAGACGACCGGCAAGGAGCAGGCCATTAAGATCGTGCCGTCTTCAGGCCTCAATCCGGAAGAGATCGAACGGCTGATTGACGAAGCCAAACGCAGCGTGCAGAACGATCAGTCAATGCGCGAAACCATTCAGGCGCGCAACCGCCTGGACGGCCTCGTGCAAAGCACGCGGCGCAGCTTCAGCGAATTCGGCTGGATGCTGCCCAAAGATCAGCAGGACAAGGCCCGCGATGCTCTGGCCCAGGCCGAGTTTGCGCTGAGCAGCGAAAAGCCTGAAGTCATTGTGAAAGCCTTCGACACGCTCGATGCCTGCGGCAAACTGCTGACTGAAGCCATGTTCAGTTCAGCCGCCATGCCCGGCGTCAAGGAACTGGAAAGAAAAATCGGCGAATAGCCGAAGTCCACAGCGACGCGCAAACGCGGGGCGCGGGCCGGACACCGGGGTGAGAAATCACCGCGTCGGCTCCGTCCCGCGTCAGTTTTTGTGCTATCCTATGCGCCGTTTTCAACACCATTCAGGAGAGGCAGACGAGTTTGAGCAAACGTGACTATTACGAAATTCTCGGAGTCAGTAAAACGGTCAGCGAGCAGGAATTGAAAAGCGCCTACCGCAAACTGGCCATGCAGTTTCACCCGGACCGCAACCCCGGCGACAAGGCCGCCGAAGAAAAATTCAAGGAAGCTGCCGAGGCTTACAGCGTGCTGTCAAACGCTGAAACGCGCGCGCGCTATGATCGTTACGGCCATGCCGGAGTCGGTTCTTCGGCGGCTTCGGCAGGCGCGTGGCCGGGCGGTGATTTCGGCAATTTTGAAGACATTCTCGGCGATCTGTTCGGCGATTTCTTTGGCGGGCGGTCCAATCGCCGACGCGGACCGCAGCGCGGTTCTGACCTGCGTTACGATCTGGAAATCACGCTCGAACAGGCCGCCACCGGCTATAAAACTCAGATCAAGGTGCCGCGTCTCGAAACCTGCGAAATCTGTCATGGCTCCGGCGCGGCGCCAGGCACTTCACCAGTCACCTGCCAGCACTGCGCCGGCACCGGCCAGGTCAGATTTCAGCAGGGCTTCTTTTCGGTCAGCCGCACCTGCGGACAGTGTCGCGGCACAGGCCGGATGATCGCCAGTTACTGCAAGAACTGCCAGGGCGCGGGCCTGATCGAACACGAACGTCTGCTGGAAATCAAAATTCCGGCAGGCGTTGATACCGGCGCGCGACTGCGCATCCCCGGCGAAGGCGAAGCCGGGCCGCAGGGCGGGCCGCGCGGCGACCTCTACGTGTTCATTCAGGTGAAGGAACACGAGCTGTTTGAGCGACAGGGCAATAATCTTTACGTCAATGTCCCGGTCACTTTTTCGCAGGCCGCGCTCGGCGCTGAAATCACCGTGCCGACGCTTGACGGCGATGCGACGCTGACGATTCCTGAAGGCACACAGACCGGCTCAATCTTTTCAATCAAAGGCAAGGGCATCGTTTCATTGCAGGGGCACGGGCACGGGCGCGGCGATCTGTTCGTCGTCACCACCGTGCTGACTCCGGCCAGACTCAACCGCGAACAGCGCCGGTTGTTTGAGCAGCTTGCCGAACTCGAAGAGAATCAGCAGCAGGCCCGGTCGCGCAAATTCAGCGACAAGGTCAAAGACATTTTCGGATAAATTGCGCAGCGCGCAGGCGGAACCCCGCGACCACTTGTTCCGCCTGCCTGCGCCTGGCCCCACGCATTCATCCTCCACAAGACAACACGTCTGATGGCTGAGCCGACAGTGTGCGACACGCTGTCGGCCTGGTGGTGTTTTCCGCCGCAGGCGTGACTGCAAATCAGCGACAGGCTCGCCGGCTGGTCGCACCTGGCCCGAAGTTTTCAGAGAAAGTGGTTCTGCGATGAGTTTGATCAGTTCCCGACTGCGGCGGCCTCGCACTGTGATTTTGCTGGCGCTGCTGACGACCGGAGTTTTCGCCTTCATTCTGAATCTGACCGCCACGCGCACCAGCGCCCGCAGTCAGACCTCGCCGCCGCTGGCCGGGTTGCGCGGCGAAGCTTTGCAGCAACGTCTGCGCGAGTTTGACGAAAAGCTGCGAAACCCGCGCCTGCTGCTGCTGCGCAATGCTGAATTCGATCCGCTCGAAAGCACGCCGGAACCTGTGCGCATCGGCGGTCAGCGGCTTGCATCAACGACGCTTGCTGAAACTGCGACGACGCTTTCAACTCAGCCGACCGGGGCGATGCAACCCGCCGGGAATGCTTATTTCATCGTGCAGTTTCAGGATCGCATCAGGCCGGAATGGGCCGATGAATTGCGGACGCGAGGCTATGAAATCGTCGGGTACGTCACCAGCAACGGCTACCTTGTGCGCGCGCCACGTGCGCAGCAGAACCGCGCGCAGGCCGCACGGAATATTGAAAACACCATGCCGCAGGTGCGCTGGGTGGGCGCTTACGGGCCGGGCCTCAAAGTCGAAAGCGGACTGGCGCAGATGGCCGACCGCCTGGCCAGCGGAAATCAGACCAGCCTGAATGCTGCGCCGTCGGTCGCGGTTTCATTGATGACTTTTCGCGGTGAAACCTCGGCGGCGATTCGCGCGGCGCTGGCTCAATTCAATCCGGCTGCTGCGCCCATTATTGAAGAGCGCGCCGATCAGCGAACGTGGGGCATCGTGCAGGTTGCGCCCGCCGAGCTGCCGCGCCTGGTGACGGCGCTCGCGGCGGTCGAGGGCATCGAATGGATCGAGCAAAGGCGCACACACCGGCCCCTGAATGACAGCGGCGTCAGAATCATTCAGACCGGCACGACATTGAATGACACGCCGCTTTATCGCCGGGGCCTGACCGGGGCCGGGCAGGTTTACGGCGCGGCAGACACGGGCATTGACACCGATCACGCGCAGTTCAGACTGAGCGGCCAGGCTGCGGCGCAAACCCTGTCTTATGCCGTCACCACGCAGGCGCTCGTCGGCGGACTGCTGCCGGTCAACATTACCAGTCCGACCAGTAAAATCATCGCTTATTACCTGCTTGGTTCCGGCCTGCTGATTGATAATGCGGCCAATCCGAACGGCGGCAAAACGCTTGATCCGAATCAGCAGTCGGGCGGTTCCTATCGCAACGCAGTGGCCTATGACGACAATGACAGTTGGCACGGCACGCACACAACCAGCGTCGCCGCCGGACGCGATTACAACGCCGACGGCACGGGCGCGGCGCCGGGCCTGCCCACGCGCACAGCAGGCGACGGCATGGCACCCGATGCCCGAATCGTCTTTCAGGACATCGGTCATCCGAGCGGCGAACTGCCCGGCGTTGATTTCATCAGCCAGGCGCTGATTCAGCAGCAGGCTTACAGCAGCGGCGTGCGCATTCACAGCAACAGCTACGGCCCGGTGCCGCCGGTCACTTATGACACCGATGCGGCAGATGTTGACGATCTGATGTGGCGGCTGCGCGATTACACGGTCTTCTTTTCAGCCGGGAACGACAACACGGGAACGGGGCAGGTGGCGAATGTTTCCAAGAATGACATCGTGGTGGCCGCCACCGATTCACCAACCGGGAACGGCGACATTGAAAACCTGGCCGGTTACAGCAATCACGGCCCGACCGCCGACGGGCGCATCAAGCCCGACATTGCCGCGCCCGGCACGGTGCGCGCAGCCACTGAAAGCAGCGGAATTGCGGCCTCGCAATACGGCACCGGCGTGCAGACCTCGACCACTGCGCTCGATGCCGCCGTCAATCCGGCCAGTCCGAATAACAATCGCAGCCTTTCAGTCACCAGCGGCACGAGCTTTTCAACGCCGATGGCGGCGGGCGGCGCGGTGCTGGTGCGGCAGTATTTCACTGACGGATTTTATCCGAGCGGCGCGGCGGTGTCGGCCAGCGGCTTCAATCCGTCAAACGCGCTCGTCAAGGCCATCGTGCTCAATTCGGGGCGCAATATGACGGGCCGCAATACGGCCAGCGACGGCACGGGCGGCACGCGCGGGCCGCTGCCGAATTTCGGTCAGGGCTGGGGCCGGATGGCGCTTGACGATGCGCTTTATTTCACCGGCGACCGGCGCGAACTGAAAGTGCTGGCCGACATCTGGAACGGCGCGCTGACCGGCGATAACACGCGGCCTGCGCCCAATGCGGCCATCACGACCGGCGCAACGCACACTTATCAGCTCAGCAATGTCAGCACGGTCGAACCGCTGCGCCTCACGCTGGTCTGGAGCGATCCGAAAGGCGCGCTGGCCTCGCAGCCCGCGCTGGTCAATAACCTCGACCTCGAAGTGACCGCCCCGGACGGGCAGGTTTATCGCGGCAACGTGAACTTTGCGAATGCCTGGTCGCAGCCCGCCGGTGGCGCGGCGTTCGACAATAAAAATCCGGTCGAAGGCGTTTACATTCAGTACCCGCAACCCGGCGCTTACACGGTCAAAGTCATCGGCGCGAATGTGCCGGGCAACGGTCAGTCGGGCGTCATCGCGCAACCGGGCAATCAGCCGATTGATTCAAACCGGCAGGGTTATGCGCTGATTGCGACCGGCAACTTCACGGCAGGCGCGCAGGCGCTCGTCAGCCTGGCGGCAACGGCGGTCAGCGGTGGCGTCAATGCTGATCGCTTCATCAGCCGCAACGAAACCGCGACCGCGACGGTGACGGTCAGCAATCAGACAGTGGTGGCCGCGACCGGCGTCAGCGTGCAGCTTGCGGTGGATGCAGCCAGCCAGGTGCCGGCCAGCCTCGTGCGCCTCAACGGCCTCGCGGCGGGACAGGCGGCCACGCTCAGTTACGGCGACATTGCCGCGCAGGCCAGCCGCGCACAGGCCTTTCAAATCACGCTGCTTGATGACGGCGCCAACCGGGCCGGGCAGCAGATCACTTTCAATGTCACCATCACGCCGACCAACGGCCTGGCCAGCGCCACGCAATTCAATATTACGGCAGCGCAAAAGATCATCACTTACCGCACGCGCTTTGAACCGACGACTGATCCGGGCGGCAGCGGCATCATCGTCATTCCCGAATCGGCGTGGGGCGTGCGGCCTGATAATCCGAACCCGGCTCCAGGTGGCGATTCATTCAATGGTCCCTGGCAACTGACCACCGCGCAAAAAGCATCTGCCGATGGTTCGACCGCGAGCCTGAATGATCCGAGCGGCGTTGGCGCGAGCTACGGCATCAGCACCACCGCGAGAGCTTCAAGCGGCAGCGGCCCTGCCGGAATTTATGACGAAACGCGCTGGTGGACGACCCGGAAGATTGTGCTGCCCGGCCTCACCGTGGATCAGGCCAGCGACCGGGTTTCCAATCCGGCGCAGGCCGCGCAGCTTGCCGCCGTCAGGGCAATCCGCGCCCGAAGCTCGCCCCAGT
>CAYWDW010000123.1:0-10296 GCA_964457105.1 uncultured Heliobacteriaceae bacterium | reverse complement strand
CCGCGCCGGTTTCCCCGCTTCAAAATGCGGATGCCGGTGCAGGTGACCGGTTACAACCGCAGCGGCGCGGCCTGGCAGGAAGCGGCTGAAACCGGGCAGATCTCGCGCCAGGGCGCGCTCGTGCGCATGCGGCAGCGCGTGCAGCACGGTCATGTGCTGCATCTGACCATGCCGTTGCCGCTCAAGCTGCGGTCATATAGTTTCGCCGACACGCATTACAAAGCCTATGCCATCGTGCGCAGCGTGATTCCGCGCGGCGACGGCGTGCGGGATGTCGGCCTGGAGTTTCTGGGCAAGAACCCGCCGGTCGGTTATTTCGACAAACCCTGGAATTACTTTCGCACGGAAAGCTGGAAGGGCGCTGAACGGCGTCGCCTGCCGCGCTTCAGAATCACCGAACAGATTCAGCTCGATTTCTTCAATGACACGCGCACGCTGCTGTCACATTGCGCCGGGGTGACTGAAACGCTCAGTCGCGGCGGGGCCTGCGTGCGGGTGGCGGCGATGCCTGATGAATTTGATCTGGTCGGCGTCAACTGTACGGAACACGGCTTTGAATCGCTGGCCGTGGTGACCAATCGTTTTGCCGGACAGGACGGGCAGGAGCGACTGTGCCTGCAATTCATCGAACAGCAATGGCCCATTTGAAACTCACGGCTCGTCACCAGGGCTGGCCACGAGTGGCCATTCTGAAATTGACATGACCAGTCATCATTCCAACTCAGCGTCATCTGCGACAGGCCACAGTGTGCCTGCCGCGCAGATGAGCGCCTGGTTTCTGGAACTGGAGCGACTGCTCGAACGCATCGAACACGCCGCGACGCATTACCAGGCGCTCGGCCTCAGCCAGGCGGCCACCCGCGAAAACATTCTGACCGCTTACCGGCAGACGCTCGGCTTTCTCTTTCCGGTCGCTGAACTGCTGGCGATGCTGCCCGCTGAAACGCAGCAGCGCCTGGATCGCGCGCTCGAACGAACCGCGCAGGCCTTTACGACGCTCGCCGTCAACAGCCGCCGCAAAGAGTATGACCGGACTGTGACCAGCGAAAGTGCGCCGCCACGCCCGCAGCCTGCACCCGCAATGACTCCGCTGGTGAACGCTGCACCGGTTGTTCCGCCGCGTGTCAGTCCGCCCACTGTGCCGCCCGCTGCGCCGCCCGCCAGGCCTGCTGCGTCAGTGCCGCCGAACAGTCCGGCTGATGTGCTGGAAATCAGAAAACCCAGTGTCCGCCAGGAAGTCTTTTCTGTTTCTGACCGCGAAGACGAACGCAACCGCCGTCGCTGTGAGCGTTTCAAAATGGGCTTGCC
Organism: uncultured Heliobacteriaceae bacterium; assembly: GCA_964457105.1. Taxonomy (GTDB): domain Bacteria; phylum Acidobacteriota; class Blastocatellia; order RBC074; family RBC074; genus DASRDU01. The sequence goes on along the minus strand of CAYWDW010000123.1, from coordinate 8,988 downwards.
GGTGCGGGTCACAGGGTTTGACCGGCAGGCCGGCAAGTGGCACGAGATGACCGAAAGCGTGGACGTCAGCCGCACCGGATTGCAGCTTTATCTGCGCCGGCGCGTGATCCACAACACGATTGTGCACCTGACGCTGCCGCTGCCGCTCAAGCTGCGGTCGCACGGTTTCAGCGAAACGACTTACAGCGTCTATGGGCTGGTGCGCCGCATTCTGCCGCAGGAAGACGGGCGGCGGCTTGTCGGCCTGGAATTCATCGGTGAACATCCGCCCTCCGGGTTTCTCGAAAAACCCTGGGCCGCGTGCCGCACCCGGCAATGGGCCGGCGCCAATCGCCGCCGCCATCCGCGCCTGGACCGGGTCGAACCCGTCACCATTGATTTTCTGACCGAAGATAAAAAATTCATCGCCAGAGAACAGGGCTTCACTGAAAATGTCAGTCGCGGCGGCGTGCGCGTGAACCTCAGGGTGATGCCGCCGGAATTTGATCTGGTCAGAATCGCCGCTTCAAAATTCAACTTTGAATCATTGTCAGTCATCACCAATCGCTACCTGATGCCGGACGGTTCGGCGCGCATCTGCCTGCAACTGATCGAACGTGAATGGCCACTGGAATAAGCTGCGCCACCCGCGCCTGCCTTTCGCCCGCCTCGTTTGGTTACGGTTTCAATCCAGCCTATAATTTTCGCCTGTCGCTCAGTTTTACGGGTGAAAGTCTGACTGATGAAATACCTTCTGACGCTGTTGTTATTATTTGTCCCTGCGCCTGCCGTCCAGACGCAAGCGGAACTCGATCAGTTGATCGGCACGCTGCAGCATCGTTATCTGCGGCTTGATTCGCTCACCGCCGAATTTGCGCAGATTTATGTGGCGCCGGGCGAACCGGTGCGGCGCGAAAAGGGGCGGCTGCTGCTCAAGAAGCCGGGCAAGATGCGGTGGGATTACACGACGCCGGAACCGAAAATGTACATTGCCGACGGGCGACAGGTTTATGAATACCTGCCGGCGGAACGCCTGGTCACGCGCACGAAAATCACCGACAGCAACGACCTGCGCGCGCCGTTTCTGTTTCTGCTCGGCAAAGGCAATCTGCGGCGCGATTTCAAAGTCATCGAATTTGCCACCGAAGCTCCGGTTTATGCGGGCAATCGCGTGCTGCGATTGGTCCCGAAGCGCGGCCAGGAATTGTTTCGTGAACTGTTCATTGAACTGACGCCCGACCGGCAGCAACTGGTCCGGCTTTCATTCGTTGACAACAACGGCGCGCGCACAGACTTTCTGCTTGGCAACCTCCGCGAAAACGTGCCGATTGAAGATTCGTTGTTTGTCTTTACGCCGCCCAAAGGCGTGCAGGTAGTGGACCAGTAATCATGATGAATAATTCAGGGCCGCCGCGCCGCGTGCAGATCTTCACTGATTTTGACGGGACGGTGACGGAGCAGGACACGCTGATCTTTCTGGCCACGCATCTGGGCGGCGGCGCGAAGCTGAGTGAAACGCTCGGTCGCCTGGTCAGCGATGGGCAACTGACCCTGCGCGACTGCATCGCTGCTGAAATGCGCAGCATTCGCGCGCCGTTTGCCGACGCCGTGAAACTGCTTAAAGCGCAGGTGCAGGTTGATCCGGGCTTTGCGCCCTTTGCCGCGTGGTGCGCCGCCCGAAAGCTGCCGCTGACGGTGCTGAGCGCGGGCTTTCACGAAATCATTGACCTGTTCATTCCGCCGCCGGACTTTCCGCACCTTGAAGTCCTGGCCAACACGATCAGGCCGGACGAGCAGCGCGGCTGGCAATGCGTCTTCCGCGACAAAACTCATTTCGGCCACGACAAGGCCGCCGCGCTGAGCGCCGCAAAAAAGCAGGGGCTGTATACGATTTTCATTGGCGACGGCCTCTCGGACCGCGCCCCGGCTGAAGTCGCCGACGAAGTTTTTGCCAAACACAGCCTGGCTGTTTATTGCCGCGAGCAGGGCATCAGATGCCACGAATACCGCAACTTCAGCGACGTGCTGCAACAGTTGAAAACTGAATTTGAGACGACGGAGAAACCCCGCGCATGAGTGCCAGCCTGACGATCAGCCCTGCCGCTGAACAACGTGACATCGAAAAGAAACGCGCCGCCCTGGCCGAACTTGAAGCGGCGGTGCAGGAGCGCACCGCCGAACTCACCCGCCTGCAAACCGAGTTTCGCGCCTTCGAGGCTCGTTACCTGAACGTCATCGGCCATCGTTACGACGAACTTGCTGACATTGAAAAACAGATTGCCACCCTGCAAGGACTGAATCCTGACGACGTGACTGATGAAGCCGCCTCGCTGGCCGATGATGAAGTCGGCTGCGGGCAGAACCGCTTTCATTCCGACAAGCTCAGAAAGCTGTACCGCGAGGTCTGCCGCCGCTTTCATCCCGATCTTTCAGCCGATGAAAGCGAGCGCGAACATCGTCATCACCTGATGGTTGAAATCAATCGCGCTTACGCAACCGGCGCGGAAGAACGGTTGCAGGCATTGCTTGAAGCCGGAGCCGGACTGGCCGAAGTTGAAGCCGACAGCGACAGCGCCACAGATCTGATTCTGCTGACGCGCCGCCTGGCCGAAGCGCGCGAAAGGCTGCTCGCAATTGATGAGGAAATAGCCGCGCTGACGAATTCAGAAACCTGGCGACTCAGATTGCGTGTCATCAATGCCGAAGCGATGGGCGTTGACCTTTTCAACGACCTGATTTCACAGGTTGATCGCCAGATCAAAAAAGCCCGCCACCGCCTCGAAGCCCTGCAATCAGTCTGGCTGACCTCAGGCCAGGCAGACGACTACGCCACGACAGGCTGATGAACAATTCAGCTCCGGCGCGGCGGCACCTCAACTTCATCTCCGTCATTCACGGCGACAACCTCAGGATGAATGCGGCGGGCTTCGGTCAGGAAGTCTTCGAGGGCCGTGTAGCGTTGCGAGAAATGGGTCAGCACCAGCTTTCTGACCTGCGCTTCGCTGGCGATAGTTGCGGCCTGAGCGGCAGTCAGATGGCCGTTACGTTCGGCTTCGTATGCTTCGGCTGAAAGATAGGTTGACTCGCAGATCAGCAGGTCGGCCCGGTCGGCCAGTTCGCGCGCCGCGTGACACACGCGCGTGTCCATGACAAAAGCCACGCCCTGCCCCGGTTTGGGATCGCTCACTTCATCAAGCGTAATCACGCGGTCGGCAGTGGTCAGGCTGCCGGTGCGTTTCAACTCTCCGACCGCCGGGCCGCGAATGCCGAGCGCGGCCAGTTTGTCGGGCCGCATCGTGACCGTGTCAGGCTCCTGCAAACGATAGCCGAAAGTTTCGACGGCGTGATCAAGTCGCCGCGCCGTCAGCGTGAACTGCGGCCCCTCGAAGATGACGCCGGATTGGGCGACGGGCTGCGGGCTGAGGCGTGCGGCATTGTGAAAGATCGAAGCCTCGCTCAGATGCGCAAAATATTTCTGCCCCGAAGCCGGATAGTAAACTTCGACCTGATGCGGCACGCGGTCCAGCGACAGGCGCTGAATGATTCCGGCGAGGCCGAGGCAATGATCGCCGTGAAAGTGCGTGATGCAGATTTTCGTAATCTCTGACGCCGAGACTCCGGCCAGAATCATCTGCCGCTGCGTGCCTTCGCCAGGATCAAACAGAATGCCTTCGTCATCCCACCTGAGAAAGTAGCCATTGTGATTGCGGTAACGGGTTGGCACCTGACTGGCCGTGCCGAGCGCGACAAATTTTCTGACAGACATCTGCTCACTCCATCCCTGAATTGTGGCCAGAACTGCCTCAGCCTGAAGCCCGTCCTGACAGGAACGGTGATGTTACTGATCCGGCAGGTGACTGGCAATCAGTCGGAAGTCGGAAGTCGGCAGTCGGAAGCTGAAAGCCAGATGGCAGATGGCAGATGGCAGATGACAGGAAGTAGCGAGACCGCTGCTTCTCTTCCTTCCGAATTCCGAATTCCGACTTCCGAATTCCGACTTCTGAGATTCAGCCGGAACTGTCTTTCAGAAAGCGCGCCACGACGGCAAACACCAGCAATGTTGGGACCAGAAAGACCAGCGACAGCGCGGCGGTAATGGCTTCGTCGCCGCTGCGCTGAAAGGCGACGAGCGCCAGCGGCAGCGTGATGATGCGTCCGCCGCCAATCAGCAGCGTCATCAGGTACTGGCTCCACGAAATCAGAAACGCAAACACGGCGGCCACCGCCAGTCCCGGCGCAATCGCGGGCAGCGTGACGTGCCGCCACACCGCCGGGACTGACGCGCCCAGCGTGCGCGCCTGCGCTTCAAGATCAGGGTCGAGCCGCGAAAAGCTGCCGGCCAGCATCAGCGTCGCATAAGGCACCGTCGGAATCAGATGCACCAGAATTACTCCGGCCATCGTGTCGGCCAGCCCGTACCGCAGAAACAGCGAATGCACGCCCATCGCTGAAGCCAGCGGTGAAGTCAGCACCGGCAGCAGCAGCGCAAACAGCAGCGCCCGCTTGCCCGCAAATTCTTCGAGCGCGAGCGCCCGGCCCGCCGGCAGCGCCACCACCAGCGCGAGCGCCGTCACCGTCAGCGCAATCCCTGTGCTGACAAGCAGCGACGGCAGCATGTCAGCCGCCGGTGAAAAAACATAAGCCCACGCCCGCAGGCTCCATTCACGCGGCAGCAGCGCCGGCCAGTACCACGCCCGCGCAAATGACCACACCGCCAGCAGCAGCACCGGCCCGACCGCGAGCAGCAGGACAAACAAAGCGGCGATGAATTTCGCCGGATCAATCCGTGATCTCTGTGTCAGGAAATTCATCGCCGCCATCAATCAGTTCACTGCGTCGTCAGTTTTTCGTCAGCGTGAAATTGTCCACCGCGACCCAGCTTCGGACATATCTGCTTTGCGAACCGAGAAAGAAGATCGTCACCGGCCCCGCATTTTCAGGCACCGTGAAATCAACGCTCAGGTGGCCTGAAATGCCCGGCCCCAGCCGATTGCCTGGCCCCGCTGTGCCATCGCTGAACAGAATGCCCAGCACGCTCGTCGTTCCGTAACTCGCTTTGGCATCGCAGGCCACCGTGTAATTGCCCGGCGCGAGCGTGAGCGACTGCTTGCAGTAATCATACAGCCTGCGCCCGCGCGCCGAAAACTTCAGCGCATACTGCCCGTCAGTCACCAGGCTCGCGTCGGTTTCAATCGTCGGCCCGCCTTCAATCGGAATCGAACTGATCTTCCAACCGCTCGTGTCGCCGGTTTCAAAGCTCGGATTGGCAAGCGCGTCAGCCACCGGCACCGGCGTCGGTGTCGGCGTCGGTGTTGGCGTCGGTGTCGGCGTGACGCCTGGCGTCGGCGTTGGCGTCACGCCGAGTCCGCCAATGCGGCGAATGCAGTTGTCGGCATAATCAGCGACAAAAATATCGCCGCGTGAGTTGATCGCCACTCCGGCAGGGCGAATGAACATGGCCTGCGCCGCCGGGCCGTCCTGATGGCCTTCATCGCCGCTGCCTGCAATGGTCGAAACCATCCCGGCGGTCAGATCAATCCGGCGCACTTTTGCGTCGTGCCAGCCGCCCACGATGATGTCGCCTCTGGCATTGCACACCACTCCGGTCGGGAAAAAGAAGCCTGCTTCATTGAGCGGCCCGTCATTGGTGAAGGTGTTGTTGTTGCCTGAAATCGTCGTGACCGTGCCGTCAGGCGTGACGCGGCGAATGCGGTGATTCGAGAAATCAGCGACGATCAGATTGCCCTCGCGGTCCAGACAAAGCTGCGGCGCGCCGCCATAAAAATCGAACCGTGCCGCGCTGCCCTGACCGTCCGCAAAACCGCGAATGCCGCCCGCGAGCGTCGTGACCTGGCGGTTCACATCAATTTTGCGAATCACATAAGTGCCGGCATCCAGCACATAAATATTGCCGGCCTGGTCAACCGCCACGCCGCTCGGTCTGCCGAACTTTGCATTGAGCGCCGGGCCGTCCTGCCAGCCATAAACGCCGGTGCCGGCCAGCGTCGTGACCTGTCCCTGCGGGCTGATGCGGCGAATGCGGTTGTTGCCGTAATCGGCCACGATGATGTTGCCGTCGCGGTCCATGGCGACTCCGGCAGGGCCGTAAAAACGTGCGGTTGCGGCTGAACCATTGGCGAAACCCTGCGTGCTGCCCGCAATCGTCGTGACCTGGCCCTGCGGGTCAACGCGGCGAATGCGCCCGTTATGAAAGTCAGCGACAATCAGATTGTCGCTGGCATCAATCGTCAGCCCGATGGGCGCGCTCAAGCGCGCCTGACTGCCGGTTCCGTCATCGCTGCCGGGAAAGGTATTGCCGGCAAAAGTCATCACAAATGCGCCCGACTGTGCGCTCGTCTGTCTGAGCGCGAGCAGCGAGGCGCAGGCCAGCGTGACGGCGAGCGTCAGCAGCAGGCGGCGCGTGAAAACTTTTTCGGTCAGGCGGGCGCACACACTTGTCATCCAGGTGCTTGAAAATTTCATGAATTGAACTCCTCCGGTGAAGTGAGGTTAGCGGGACACAGTAAAGATGGTGTGTGTAGTTCGTCAGTCGTCTGTGCGGTTTTGGCGATCTTTGATCGGGGGGTGAGGAAAACGCCGGTCACGCAATCAGGATTTGAGTTGATGGTACTGCTTCAAAAACGGCGCAATGGTGGCATATCGGTCAGCGATTGTAAACCGGCGCCCCGCTCACTTAGACTGTGCGCCGCGGTCACACTTCATCAACAGGAACATCCGATGGCCAGAATTCTTCTGCTCACGCTGCTGTCTTTGAGCCTCGCGCTGCCGCTGCGAGCGGCTGACGATCCGCTGCCCCGCATTCGTCCGCAGCTTGAAAGCCTGATTGCCGCGAGCGGCGCCGAAGTTGTCGGTGTCGCGGTTTATGACCTCGAAAGCAAACGGACGCTGTTCATCAACGAACGCGCCAGCCTGCACGCGGCCAGCACGATGAAACTGCCGGTGATGATGGAAATCTTTCGCCGCGTCAAAGAGAAAAAGCTGCGGCTGGATGAACCCGTGCTGGTGAAGAATCAGTTTTTCAGCATCGTTGACGGCAGCGAATACCACCTCTCAAAAGCCGATGACAGCGACGAGGAAGTTTACCGCCGCATCGGCCAGACGATGACCATCGCTGAACTGATGGAACACATGATTACCTGGAGCAGCAACCTGGCGACGAACCTGCTGATTGAGCGCGTGTCGCCCGACAGCATTATGGCGCTGATGAAAAGTCTCGGCGCCAGTGACATGCAGGTGCTGCGCGGCGTTGAGGACACCAAAGCCTTTCAGGCCGGAAAGAACAACACGACGACCGCTTACGATCTGCTGCTGCTGCTGCGGGCGATTGCTGAAAAGAAATTTCTCAACGACCGCGCCTGCGAAGCGATGCTCAACATTCTGTCGGCGCAGCATTTCAACGGCGGCATTCCCGCCGGATTGCCGCGCAGCACCAGAGTCGCGCACAAAACCGGCTCCATCACGAAACACAATCACGATGCCGCCATCGTCTTTCCGCCGGGCCGCAAGCCATACGTCATCGTTGTACTGACCAGAGGCATCGCGTCCGAAAAACAGAGCAGCAAACTGATTGCCGACATTTCCCGCGCCGTCTGGCAGGCGCTCACCGCAGGCTGAAAGGAATCATCAATGCCGAAACCAGTTTTCACTGCTGACGCGCCGAAACCAGGTGGCCACTATTCGCAGGCCGTCATTCACGGCCAGACGATTTACGTCGCCGGACAACTGCCGATCAACCCTGAAACCGGAGAAAAAATTTCCGGTTCAATTGAGGAACAGACGCGGCAGACGCTCAGGAACGTCGCTGCCATCGTCCGCGCCGCAGGCAGTGACGTTGAGCGCATCGTCAAAACCACCGTCTTCATTTCCGACATCGCGCTGTGGGGCCGCGTCAATCAGGTTTACGCAGAGTTTTTCGGTGAGCATCGCCCGGCCCGTTCAGTCGTGCCAGTGAAAGATCTGCACTACGGCTTTCTGATTGAGATTGAAGCCATCGCGGCGCTGGATGAGTAAAATATGGTCTGCCGGGACAGTACCGCGCGCGTCAGCAAGCGGTTGGCATGACAAACAGCCGCTTGCTGACGCGCGCGGTACTGTCCCGATCTTGTATGGCCTTAGTTGAACCTGCCGACGTACCACTGAATGATTGAATGGCCGAAGAAGAGTGCAAAGATTGCTGCCGGAGCGAGAAAGACTCCGAAGGGCAGCGCGGTTTTCATGCCGTCGGCGCTTTTGCGCGCCAGCGCAAGGCCGACGATTGAACCGAGCAGCGACCCGATCACGATCACCAGAATTGCTGACTGCCAGCCGAGAAATGCGCCGATCACAGCCATCAGCTTGACATCGCCGAGGCCCATCCCTTCAAAGCCGCGCGCCAGAAAATAAGCCGCCCGCAGCAGCCAGATGATGCCGCCACCAATAAGCGCCCCGATTGCTGCCCGAAACAGCCCCGCAACCAGGGCAGGATTCAGAAAGGTGCCTGGAATAATTGCCAGCAGCGCCAGAGTGACGGCGACGGCAAAGCCCATAATCATCGTGGCGCGAGTGACGCGCTGATGCTGTTCCCGGATTCGCTTTTCCGCTTCTTCGGCGGTTTCAGGTTCTTCGGTGTCGTCGTCCTCGAAATATTTTCCAAACAGCACGTCATCCATTCGATCAAGCAGATGAAATGCCGGAATGGCGCAGGCGACGAGCAGCGGAGCGACAATCGCTTTGCCCACCAGGCTGCCAGCCAGGGCGTCCTGAAAGTCAATGGAAGATCGTGAAAAGACGCCGGTCTGAAAGCTTCCGGCGCACAGGGCAAACAGCAGCGCCGGATAAGTAATCACATTCGGCAGCAACTGATGTTGCGCATCAATGAAGGTCAGCGAAATCATCAGCGCCACAAAAATCATTTCAGCCACTGCCGCCCAGGTCGGCCCGCTGTTGAAAATCACAGCCAGAAACAGCAACCCCGTCAGCAACTCAACCGCCGGATAGATGAGCGAAAAA
>CAYWDW010000122.1:0-10365 GCA_964457105.1 uncultured Heliobacteriaceae bacterium | reverse complement strand
AGCTCAGCCGGGGTTTTGGCATTGTTGACGATCTCCTGCGCCTTTGCCCTGACGGCATCAGGTTCTTTGACGCTGCGCAGTTTCTGCTCAACCAGGAATTTCGCGTCATCGTAATTCAACTGCTGCCCGGCCTCTTTGACATCAATCAGGCGCGGCACGGCAATGCCGTTCGGGATGCTGATCTTGGCTCCGATGTCGCCTTTCGACATGCCTTCAACGGCGCTTTCAAAGGCCGGATTGCTGCCGATTTCGGGCAGCGTGTCGCCCTTCTTGAAGAAGGGAATGTTGCGAATCAGCGATTCAGGATTGCCGATCTTCAGTTCGCTGGCGGCAACGGCGGCGGCCTTTTTGATGTCCTTGTCTTTGGTGAATTCCTCGTAGACCTTGTCGGCAATCTCGTTGGCGCGCTGATAACCCTTGCGGTTTTTCAGGCTCGCTTCGAGGGTCGGGCGCATTTCACTGAACGGAATCTGACGCTGCTCAGTGACTTTCATAATGTAATAGCTCGTCCCGTCGCGGAACGGCCCGTCAATATTGCCGACCTGCAAACCATAGGCGCGCTGCTTCCAGTCATTCGGCTTGTTGGCGTCCTTTTTGACAAAGCCGATGTCGCCGCCATTGGCGGCTGACGGATCCTGCGAATTGCCGCGCGCGACGGTGGCAAAGTCTTCAGCTTTGGTCTGCGGAGTGCCGCGCACGCGGGTCGCAAGCTCGTTGATTTTCGCGCTCACCGTCCCGTCATCCTGCGGCGTCAGCACGTTGAGCTTGATGATGCTGACGCGCGGCTCAAACTGCTTGCGCTCTTCGTATTCCTTCTTCAGGTCTTCTTCCGTCACCGGCGCCGTCGCGGTGGCTTTGTCAGTTGGGATAAAGACGTAATCAACCTTGCGCACGGCTTCAGTCGTCTTGAACTCATCCTTGTGACCGTCGTAGTAAGACTTCAGTTCATCATCCGTGAATTTGATGGTGTCCTTGACCTTCGACTGATCAATCTGCGCGTAGACGAGTTCGACCTGGGTGGTGTCTTCCTTGTACTTCTCTTCGATCTCCTTGTCGGACACCTGCATTGGCGCGCCGAGCAGGTCACGAATCTTGCCCAGAACGATTGACCGGCGAATGTTGTCTTCAAACTCTTCGACGTTTTCGCCGCGCAGCGCGAGCGCGCGCTTGTATTCTTCAGCGCCGATAAAGCTGCCGTCCTCCTTCGAGAAGCCGGGCAGCGCCTTGATCTGATTGCTCACTTCCTCATCCGTCGCCGTGATGTGCAGCCGGTCAGCTTCAGCCAGCGCCAGTTTCTCTTCAATCAGACGATCCAGCGCCTGCTTGTCCAGCCCGAGCGATTTGATGACGGCCATCGGCAGTTCATTCCCGCCCCGCGTGTACATACTGGAGAGCGCACTGATCTGCTGCCGGAACTCCTTGAGCGTAATCTCGCGCGAACCGACCCGCGCAATGACGGTGTTATCCGCCGCATTGCTGCGTCCGGCAGCACGGTTGGTCAGGTCAAAACCCGGAATGGCGTAAAACAGCACCAGCCCGATCAGCAGCACCCCGCAGAAAAAGACAAAGACCAGTTTATGTAATCCTTTGAATCTGGCGAAAAAGCGAAGCATAGTGTTTGTGAACTCCGAGAAGATTTCGAGTCTGAGATGTTAGCGCATTGGCCATTGCCTGACGGAACCTGGCCGGACAAAGAGGTGATGATAGTTGCTCTCCAGTGAGACTTCAAGCTGCGACGGGGACCTGAAGCGGACTGCGGGGCGGATTGAGGCGCAAAGTGTAAGCCTTCAGTCATTACCTTTCAAGAAGTATTCGCCCTTTTCGCCCCTGCCCTGCGCCGCGTCAGTTGCACCTTTTCCTGCGCCGGATATTCCATATCGTGTATCATCGTCGGCGTCACCCGTCGGCAGCAATCTTAAAACCCTGACAGAATCAGGACACCCGGCTCATTTCGGCCTGGCATTCAGGATGGCACCTGATTTGCTCCTGTATCAGATCAGCTTCCCTGATTGCATCACTCCGAAACCAATGCAGTTTCCGCGCGGAGGAAATATGAAACTCTTTGCTCACACTCACAATTCCGCTCCTGACAGATTACGAATCCGTTCCGGTCGTCCACGGCTGCGCATCTTTCTGCTGCCGTCGCTGCTGACGGCGCTGTGCCTGCTGGCGTTTGGCGATGAGCCGATTCTGCGCGTGGCCCGCATCGGTCTGCTCCAGGGCGAAGTCAGCTATCAGCGCGCTGGCAGCACCGGCAATGACTGGTTTGACGCCACGATCAACACACCGCTCGGTGAAAACGATCAGCTTTACACCGGCTCAGGCGGGCGGGTCGAAATTCAGTTCACCGGGCGCAACCTGGTGCGGCTCGACCACGACACTAATCTGAAAATCACACAGTTCACGACCGGCACCACGCAGCTTGCGCTGTCGGTCGGCACCGCAACCTTTCGCATTGAGAGCCTCGACCGCCGACAGTTTGAACTCGTCAGCGCCAAAGATCCTGACCGTGACGAACCACTTTACTTCGAAGTTGACACGCCAACGGTGGCCATCACTTTGCTGAAGGATGGCAGCTATCGCATCAACGTCCGCGAAGACGGCACGACTGAAGTCGTCGTCCGGCGCGGGCAGGCCGAAGTTTACAACCAGGCGTTCGGTACGATTCCGGTCAAGCAGGGCCGTCAGATGATTATTGAAGGCAGCGATGTCGAAGCCTGGCGCGTCACGAAACTGGATGACAAGGACGAATGGGACCGCTGGAACGACCGCCGCAATGATGACCTCTATGCCCGCGCCGAACTGCGCAGTTCGCGTTACGTGCCGTCCGGCGTTGCGGGTTTGTATGAACTGGATCATTACGGCGACTGGTATGACACGCCGGATTACGGTTATGTCTGGTCGCCGCGCATCGTCACGGTCGGCTGGGCGCCGTATCGTTCCGGCTACTGGCGCTACTACCCGTCTTACGGCTGGACGTGGATTTCGTCTGAACCCTGGGGCTGGGCGCCTTATCATTACGGTCGCTGGGCATATTATCGCAGCCGCTGGTGCTGGGTGCCGCGCGGCGGTTTTGGCGTGACTTTTTCCACCTGGTCGTGGCATCCATCGCTGGTGGTCTTTTTCGGGATTGGCGGCGGAGGTTATCGCAGCGGCTATCGTGACGGTTATCGCAACGGTTATCGTGATGGTTATTACGACCGCGTCGGCTGGGTTCCGCTCGCGCCGGGCGAACGGTATTACGGGTCTTACGGTCACACGACCGTCATCAATAACAACACGACGATCATCAATAACAATTCCGGCCCGCGCCAGGTTGAGCCGCGCCGCGTGGCTGAGCTGCGCAACTATTCAGCGCCGGGCGGCGTGACCGGAGTCGAAGGCCGACGCTTTACAAATCCGCGCGTGGTCGTGGACAGCAACAACCCGCCGCAGCAGATGGCCAACACCGATCTGGCTCGCAACCTGCGCGACGCCAGGCCGCTCTCAGGCCGTCAGGTCGAATTGCAGCCGCAGCAGGCCGCCACTCCGCGCTCGATTCCGGTCAGAAATGAAGCGATCAGGCAGCGCATGGATTCAGCCGTCGTCACGCGCCGCGCAGTTGCCCCGACGGATTTCAACCGAATGGGCGACACGCTGCGTTCAGTCGAACGCGGGACTCCGGCGTTGCGCGGCACAGGTCGTTCAGCCGATGTCCCCGCCGGTCGTCAGTCAGTGCCGACACGCGGCATCGGCGATCAGAGTTCGCCTGCCGGTTCACCACGCAGCCTGCCGGTTGATCGCGCACGTGATGTTGATGACCAGAACCGCCAGGCCGACCGGATGCGTCGCACCCCTGATTTTCGCCCGGTCGAACGCGCCGCCCCGCCCACCGCGGCAACGCGCCGACCATCGAGCGAAGATCACAGCGACCTGAACCGCGGCAGCACGCGCAGCACTGATCGCAATGTTGACCGCAGTGTTGACCGCAGTGTTGAGCGCAGAACTGATCGCGGTGCTGACCGCCAGGTTGATCGCAATCCTGACCGCAGCCCTGATCGCAGCAATGAAAGGCGCATCGAACGGGTCGAACCGCCGCGTTCACGCGATTCGGTTCCGGCTCCGCGCGTGCCGGACAGAAGCCAGGACAGAGGCAGCGACCGCCCGACCTGGAGCGCGCCGCGGCGCGCTGAACCGCCTGCCGAGCGGCCCCACGCTGCACCACGCGAAGCTCCGCGCGAACGTCCGGTCGAACGTTCCATCGAACGCCCGGCTGAACGTCGCGTCGAACCACCGGCCCGCACCGAGCGCCCGGCTGCGCCGCCGGCTGAACGTTCGCGCCCGGCTGAACCATCGCGCGGTGAACGCGGTCGCGGTCGCCCGATCAGTCACTGAATCTGATCCGACTGAGCAATTGAATCCTGTCGTCATCCTCATCCCCGTTTTCACAACGGGGATTTTTTTATGCAGAAGACGGTCGTCAGAACTGACATTTTGCGGCGCTGATTCGCGCTTTACACAACTCGTCACTCCGACGTGACGGAGTGCGTCAGAATTCAGTCGCGCTGACTGAAAGCGAACTGTGCCACGTTCACTCTGCGCGCTTTGGAAGGCCTGTATTTACAGGCCTTTTTTCACACTGCGCGAATCGCGGCGGGCTGTGGCACGAGGCTCGCTCTATAGTTTGCCGGAAAGAGGATACGCGGTTGATCGGCGTCGTGGTTTTAATGGGTTGTTCGGCGACGTCGGTTTCGGGGCCACCGCGTATCCTTTTCTGTTTTTCAGCCTGCCTTCAACTCATCTGAATCATCCCCTGCCTTCACCGTTCAAATTGTCGAAAGCCAGTCTGACAGATATATTCGACCGTGCTGCCGAACTAAAAAGATGCAGCCACGAATGAACACGCCTGTTCACGAATCAGAATGGCTGAGCAGAGCGCTGTTACTACCTTGTGTATTCGTGAACACTCGTGTTCGTCGTTGCTTGTTCCTGAATTCATATGACGCCTGATCTGCTGATTCAGAACGCTTCGATCACTGACGGCACAGGGCTGAGTGAATATCACGCCGATGTCGCCGTCACCGGCAACCGCATCGCGGCCATCGGGCGCCTGCCCGCGCAGTTTATTCAATCTGCCGGTCGTCGCCTTGACGCGCGCGGTCTGACGCTGATGCCGGGCATCATTGATCCGCATTCGCACGCTGATCTGATTCTGCCGCTTGCGCCTGAACGCCAGGTTGAACTGCTGCGATGCAAACTTGCGCAGGGCATCACGACCACGATCATCGGCAACTGCGGCCTGGGCTGCGCGCCGGTGGCGAATGACGAAGCTGAAGCAATGCTGCGCGCGGTCAATGCGTGGATGACGCCGCAGCCGGTCAGATGGTCGTGGCGCAGCACGGGTGAATATCTCGATGCGCTTTCAGCTAACGGCCTCGCGCTGAATGTCGCCACGCTTGCGCCGCACGGCCCCGTGCGCATTTCCGCGATGGGGCTGGCGAAAGGCGCGCCGTCAGCTTCGCAGTTGAAAAAGATGCGGGCGCTGACCGCCGCCGCGATGAAAGACGGCGCGCTCGGCCTGTCAACCGGGCTGATCTATCCGCCGGGCATGTATTCCGCTCCGCGCGAGCTGCACGAACTCGCGCGCGTCGTGGCCGATTACGGCGGCATTTACACCAGCCACATTCGCGGTTCGAGCGAAACGCTGATTCCGGCGGTCAATGAACTGCTTGACGTGGCGCGACAGACCGGCGTGCGCGTGCATCATTCGCACAACGAAGCCGTCGGGCGCGCGCACTGGGCGAAGATTGATCGCGTGCTGAAGCTCGAAGAAGAAGCCGCACAGTCAGGCCTGCGCGTCAGCTTCGATATGTTTCCTTACACCGCCGCCGCGACGATGATGATTGCGATCTATCCGCCCTGGGCGCTCGAAGGCGGCGTTGAAATGCTGCTTGAAAGGCTCAGCAACAAACGCGCGCGCGCGCGCATTCGCCGCAACATTGAACGAAAGAAACCCGTGTGGCCGCCCTGGAAAGAAAACGGCTGGCCGCACAATCTGGTCAGCGCAACGGGCTGGGACGCAATTCACATCGGTTATGTCGCAAGCCGAAAAAACAAACGCTATGAAAAGCGCAGCCTGAGCGAACTGGCAAAGCTGACAGGCAAAGCGCCCTTCGATGCAATTTCAGATTTGATCGTTGAAGAACGCGGGCAGGTTTCGATGCTGATCTTTGAGGTCACAGGCGAACGCGAGGAACGCGAACTGCTGACGAAATACGCGCGTCATCGCCTGAGCGCGTTCTGCACCGACGCTGAGGATTACGGGCGCGGATTGCCGCATCCGGCGGCTTACGGCGCGTTCGCACGCATCCTGGCCAGGTTCGTGCGCGGGGACGGCGCGCTGAGTTTCACCGAGGCCGTGCGCAAAATGACTTCATATCCGGCGCAGCTTTTCGGCCTGCGTGATCGCGGCGTGATCCGGCCCGGCGCTTATGCCGATCTGGTGTTGCTTGACGCGCAGCGCGTCGCTGACAAGGCAAGCTTCGCCCGTCCGGCGCGTTTCGCTTCGGGCATTGAAACAGTCATCATCAATGGCCGGATCGCGTATGAACGCGGCGCATGCAGTGAAAGTCTGTGTGGTGCGGTGATCAAATCAACTGCGGGCTGAAACGCAGTTGACGGTTCAGGCGCGAGGCTTTTCCAGTTCAGTCAGGCGTTCCTCAAAGTGGCGATAGACATCGCGCTGTTCGATCAGTTCCTGATTGAACAAATCCACCTTGTTGCCGAGCCAGCGATAATTTTTCTCCATCTTGTCCAGCCGCGATTCAACCCCTGACAGTCGCTGGTTCATCAATGCCACTTCTGCTTCAAGTCGCTGAACCTGCTGACTGAGTTCCATAATCGCAGCCAGCGCCTGCTCCCAGATGGGTTTGGTGTCATACGACTTCGCTTCCAGTGAAGCGATCCGCTGATCCATTGAATCCATCCGCTGATCCATTGAATCAAGGCGCTGATCCATTGAATTCATCCGCTGATCCATTGAATCAAGGCGCGAGAGAATCAGGCGCAGCAGATCATCGGTCTTCAGATTTTTCGTAATGTCTTCGCTCATGGTTTCCTTTCCTGACGGCCTGCGACATCGCTTCAGGCCGGTCAATTAACCCGGCGCGATGATAGCACAGTCGGGCGAATTGAACCTGCACGCAAGGCAGGGAATGGAACACGGATTGAACTGATGCGACGGATCAGCGCTGATCAGATCGGCTTTAATCTGCTGCATCAGCGTCATCCGCGTTCTATTCCCGGCGCTGAGTTGCCCGAAGTTTTGCCGTGCGGTAAGCTGACGGCGCTTTACCTGTCATTGCGATTCTTTTACCCACGTTTTCACGGAGGCCACTATGCACAGCCATCACAGGCGCACGCTGTTGCTGCTGCTGCTGATTCTGTCACTCGCGTCGGCGGCGCTGGCGCAGAGCAAACTCACTTCGCCGAAAGAACAGTTCGGCTTCAACATCGGCGACGATTATCAACTGGCGAATTACACGCAGCTTGAAACGTATTTCAAAAAGCTCGCCCAGGAATCAGACCGGATGAAACTGGTCGAGATCGGCAAGTCAGCCGAAGGCCGCACGATGTATACGGCGATCATCACTTCGCCCGAAAATCACAAACGGCTGGATCGGTACAGGGAAATTTCACGCCGCCTCGCGCAGGCCGAAGGACTCACGGACGAACAGGCGCACGCGCTCGCGGCTGAAGGCAAAGCCGTTGTCTGGATTGACGGCGGGCTGCACGCGACTGAAGTTTTAGGCGCGCAGCAGTTGATTGAAACCGTCTGGCAGATGGTCAGCCGCAGTGACGCCGAAACGATGCGGTTTCTCAACGACGTGGTGATCCTCGCCTGCCTCGTCAATCCCGACGGAATGGAACTCGTCTCGAACTGGTATCTGCGCGAAAGCGAGCCGACCAAACGAACCTTTGCGACGATTCCGCGCCTTTATCAGAAATATATCGGCCACGACAACAATCGCGATTTTTATATGACGACTCAGCCGGAAACAGCGGCGATCAATCGCGTCTTTTATCACGACTGGTCCCCGCAGATTGTCTACAACCATCATCAGACCGGGCCGGTCGGGACGGTGATGTTTGCGCCGCCGTTTCGTGATCCGTTCAATTA
Source organism: uncultured Heliobacteriaceae bacterium (assembly GCA_964457105.1). Lineage (GTDB taxonomy): Bacteria > Acidobacteriota > Blastocatellia > RBC074 > RBC074 > DASRDU01. The sequence continues at coordinate 2,207 of CAYWDW010000122.1, read as the reverse complement.
CAACTACGACCCGCTCGTGCCGCTTGGCATTGATCTGGTCGGCGCGGCGATGCACAGCCGCTTTGCGCTCGAAGGCAAACCCGGCGTGACGATGCGTTCAGGTTCGAGCTATTCGACGTGGTGGAACGGCGGGCTGCGCACGACTGTGTACTTTCACAATATGATCGGGCTGCTGACAGAAACCATCGGCAATCCGACGCCGATGGAAGTGCCGCTCGTGCTGCGCAATCAACTGCCGCGCGGCGATCTGCCTTACCCCATCGCGCCGCAGAAGTGGCACTTCAGACAATCCGTCGAATATTCAGTCACCGCCAACCGCGCCGTGCTTGATGTGGCGTCAAAGCACCGCGAGGATTTTCTTTTCAACAGCTACCGGATGGGCCGCAATGCCATCGAACGCGGCAGCCGCGACCACTGGACGACCACGCCGCACGAAGTGGCCGAAGCGCAGGCCGCTTATGCCAAAGACCGCTCGCCGCAAACCGGACGCGGGCAGGCGGCTGAGGCGCCCGATGCAGGCGGCTTTGTCGCTGAACGCACGCAGCCGGTGAAGTATTTCGAGATGATGCGCACGCCTGAGAAACGCGACCCGCGCGGCTTCATTCTGCCGTCGGATCAGCCCGACTTTCTGACCGCGACGAAATTCATCAATGCGCTCATCAAAAATGGCGTCACGATTCATCGCGCCACTCAGTCGTTTCAGGTGAACGGCAAAACCTATCCGGCGGGTTCTTACGTCGTCAAAACCGCGCAGGCCTTTCGCGCGCACGTGATGGATATGTTCGAGCCGCAGGATCACCCGCACGATTTCGCTTATCCCGGCGGCCCGCCCGTGCCGCCTTACGACAGCGCCGGATGGACGCTCGCCTTTCAGATGGGCGTGAAGTTTGACCGCATTCTGGACGGCTTTGACGGGCCGTTTGAAAAGCTCAGCGGACTCGTGAAACCACCGGCAGGCCGCGTCACGACGGCTGCCAGCGCCGCCGGATATTTGTTGTCGCATCAGGTCAACGATGCGTTCATCGCCACCAACCGGCTGCTCGCCGGCGGCGATGAGGTGTACTGGCTGCGGCAGACCTTCAATGCCAATGGCAAAGCTTACCCGGCGGGCACAATTTTCATTGCGGCGAAACCGGCCACGCTGCCGAAGCTGCACAAGATGGCTGAAGAACTCGGCCTCAGTTTTGAAGCGGTCACAAGCCGTCCGACGGGTGAAGCCTTCAAGCTGCGCCCGCTGCGCATCGGGTTGTGGGATCGTTACGGCGGTTCGATGCCGTCGGGCTGGACGCGCTGGCTGCTCGAACAGTACGAATTTCCGTTCACGGTCGTTTACCCGCAAACGCTCGACGCGGGCAATCTGGCCGACAAATTCGATGTGCTGATTTTTGTGAGCGGCGCGATTCCGCTGCGCGACGCTCGCAGCGAAGGACAGTTCGGACGAATGCCCAATCCTGAAGACATCCCCGATGAATACCGCGCCTGGCTCGGCAGCGTGTCGGTGGCAAAGACCGTCCCGCAGTTGCAGAAGTTTATGGAAGCCGGTGGCGCGGTGCTGACCATCGGCACGTCAACGAATCTGGGCTACCTGACCAGACTGCCGGTGACGAATGCATTGACCGAGCGCTTGCCTGACGGCACTGAGCGCCCGCTGGCCCGCGAGAAGTTTTACGTCCCTGGCTCGATTTTGCAGGCCAGCGTGGACACGACCAGCCCGCTCGCTTACGGCCTGCCGGACAAGCTTGACTTCTTTTTTGACAACAGCCCGGCTTTCAGGCTCAAACCCGAGGCCGCCCTCAGAGGCGTCAGACCCGTCGCCTGGTTTGACAGCGACAAGCCGCTGCGCAGCGGCTGGGCCTGGGGGCAGAAGTATTTGCAGGACAGCGTGGCCGTCATTGATGCCAGCGTTGGCAAAGGCCGCCTGCTGATGTTCGGACCTGAAATCACTTTTCGCGCGCAGCCGCACGGAACTTTCAAGTTCCTTTTCAACGGCATCTGTTACGGGCGCGCCGAAGCAGTCACGCTCAGATAAGCAGAACAGCGGCGGCCTCAGCCCAATGGCATTAAGTTAAGCAGAAGAGAGATGACGGAACAGACGGAAATAACTGAACACACGGACAGACCGGTGCTGCATCGGCCTGGTTTCGTCTGTTCTGTTATTTCCGTCTGCTGCGGTCATCTCTCTTCCTGTTTGTTCTCTCGCTTAACTT
>CAYWDW010000121.1:0-10430 GCA_964457105.1 uncultured Heliobacteriaceae bacterium | reverse complement strand
GTCGGCGCTGGCACAAACGGCCACGACGACCACTGTTTCCGGGATGGTGACTGACGCCACCGGCGCAGCGGTTGCCGGAGCTACAGTCAAGCTCGCCGACACCGCGACCAACACCGAGCGCACCGTCACGAGCGATTCCGAGGGGCGCTACAATTTTTATGCGGTCAATCCCGGACTGCTCAAAGTGACCGTCACGGCCCAGGGCTTCAAGACCAAAGTCGTCACCGACGTCAAAGCCGAAACGACGACTGTCGCCACCGTCAATGTGGCGCTCGAAGTCGGCCAGGTCGAAGTCGTCGAACAGGTCACGGCGGGCGTTGAAGCGCAGTTGCAGACGGCTGATGCCAGCGTCGGCAGCGTCTTTGACGAATCGCGGCTCAAGCAACTGCCGAATGTCAACCGGCAGGTCAATTCGCTCTTTGCGCTGCAACCGGCCACCACGCCGACCGGCGAATTTGCCGGGGCGCGCAGCGATCAGACCGTCGTCAATCTTGACGGCGTGGATGTGTCAGACAACGTCATCGGGCAGACCTTCCGCACGATCATTCCGGTGCCGGTGGACACGATTGAGGAATTTCGCGGGACTTCGGCCAATGCCAACGCGACGTTCGGACGCTCAGCCGGCGGGCAGATTTCGATGGTCACCAAGAGCGGCACCAATTCCCTGCACGGCAGCGCCTACTGGTATCACCAGGACAACGCGCTCACGGCCAATTCGTGGACGAACAACCGGCTCGGCATCAAGCGGCCCTTCCTGCTCGACAATCGTTTCGGCGGGACGGTCGGCGGGCCGATCATCAAGGACCGGACCTTCTTCTTCGTGGCTTACGAAGGCCGCCGCAATCCGCGTTCAGCGACCGTGACGCGGATTGTGCCGACCGAGACTTACAAACAGGGAATCATGCGCTTCCGCGATTCGAGCGGGGTGATTCAGACGATTGACGGGAATGCGCTCAAGGCGCTGGACCCGCGCGGCCTCGGTGCCAACCCGAAAGTTCTCGAATACCTGAAGCTCTATCCTGTCGCGAATGACATTACCCAGGGCGACGGACTCAACACCGCCGGGTTCACTTTTGCCGCGCCGCTCATTACGCGGGACGATTTCAGCCTCGGCAAGATTGATCACAAATTCAGCGAGAGCTGGAATTTCAGCGGCAAGTTTTCAGCCAACCGACAGCTCAACACCAATGCCAATCAGGTTGATATTCAGAACCAGCGCGCCACCGGCAACAGCCCGCAACGCCCGCGCAATGCGGTCGCCACGCTGACCGGCGTGCTGACGCCGACGCTGACCAACCAGGCGAGTTTCAGTTGGCTGCACGACCGGCTGGATTTTCAGATTGAATCGCCCAAGCCGTTTGTCGGCCTCAATGCGGCCATCAACCTGGGCAACACCATCGCCAACGGCGGCGTGCTTGATGACCTCATTGACGTGGACACGCAGCGCGCCCGCCATCAGTTCCGCACGCTCAATATTTATCAGTGGGCCGATACCGTAAGCTGGACGAAAGGCGCCCACAACATTCAGGGCGGCGCCAACATTCGCCGGATTCGTTCGATTGACTTCCGCGATGACAAAGTCATCGGCTCAATCACCACGCCGGTGGCCGCCGTCAGCACCGAAGGCGGATTCGTCACCATTCCGGCCTCGCAGCGTCCGGGCTTTGTGACCACGGCTGACACGAGCCGCTACAATGACCTGTATGCGAGCCTGCTGGGCATCGTCAGCCAGGTTCCGGCGCTCATCACGCGCGATGCGACCCTCAAGCTGCAACCGCTCGGCACCGGGCTGTTCACGCAGTCCTCGCTCGGCGCTTATGAATTTTATGCGTCCGACACCTGGCGCATGAAACCGTCGCTGACCGTCACTTACGGGCTGACCTACAACTGGCAGACGCCGCCGATTGAGGATTCCGGCAAACAGACGGTGATCGCCTTCAAGGACAGCGGCAAGCTTGTGGATTACAAGAAGTACATGGCCGACAAGCTGGCCGCCGCCAATCAGGGGGTGATTTATAACCCTGACCTCGCCTATCTGCCGCTCAAGAATGCCGGACGCGACACGGCCTATGACACCGACTTTGCGAACTTTTCGCCGCGTCTGTCCGTCGCCTGGAATCCGTCGTTCAAGGACGGCTGGCTGGGCAAAGCCTTTGGTGATCGCAAGACGGTGATTCGCGGCGGTTATTCGCTGATCTATGATCGCACCAACACGGTGCAGACGATCATCATTCCCACGCTCGGCGTCGGGTTTGCGCAGACCGTCAATGTCACCGCGCCGATAAACGGCAGTGGCGATCCGTACCGCCTCGGCGTTGACGGCCCGATTCCGCTGCCGACTGCGCCGCAGCAACTGACTTCGCCGATCATCCCTGGCAAACCCTTCGGCGAAACGCTCTCCTTCTCGGTTGACCCGTTTCTGAAGGTGCCGCGCAATCACGTCGTCAACCTGACGATTCAGCGCGATCTGCCCTGGCGGCTGCTGATGGAGGTCGGTTACATCGGGCGGTATGCGCGTGAACTTTACATGAACGGCAACATGAATTCGGTGCCGTATACCTTCAAGGACGCGAAATCAGGGCAGACCTTTGCGCAGGCATTCGATGCGGTGGCGCTGGCGCTGCGCAACAAACAGACCGTCGCGCCGCAGCCCTATTTTGAAAATCTGTACGGCGCGGGCGCAACGCTGTCGCTGGCTGGCAGCCGGTCGAGCGATTTCATCAACGGCCAGGTCAGCAACCTGGCGCAGATCAACATTGATGCGCTCAAGCGCGGTTGTCAGCCCGGCGCGGCCTGTGCGCCGCTCACCAACCTGCAATCGCAGGATCTGCTGGTGCGGTATTCCGGCGGGTTCTCGAATTATCACGGGATGATTCTGACGCTGCGCAAGCGGTTCTCACAGGGCCTGGCCTTCGACCTTAACTACACGTTTGCGAAGTCCTATGACAATTCCGGTCTGTCAACGCAGAACAACGTGGCTGAATTTCAGAACAGCTTCTTCCCCGATCTCGATTACGGGCCGTCGCTTTTTGACATTCGCCACATCGTCAACGCCAATTACGTTTATGAACTGCCCTTCGGCAAAGGCCACCGCTGGGACATTAACAACGGCTTCGTGAGCCGCGTCATCAGCGGCTGGACGCTGTCGGGCATCATCACCGGTCAGAGCGGACTGCCGCTGACGGTGGCGCAGAATGCCGGACAGGCTTTCGGCGGCGGTTCGATTGGCGGGTTCATTCCCGCTTCAGGCGCGATTCCGCTGGTCAAATCGCTGTTTGGTCAGGGCGTCCACAAGGGCGGGGCTGGTTCCGGCGGAGTCGGCGTCAGCGGCAATCCGGCCAATCGCGGCACGGGGCTGAATCTGTTTGCGGATCCGCTCAATGTCTTCAACAGCTTCCGCTTCATTCAGCTTTCAAAGGACGGGCGGCACGGGCGCAATGTGCTGCGCGGGTTGCGCCGCATCACCTTTGACGCCTCCATCGTCAAGGAAACGCGCATCACCGAACGGGTGAGGTTCACCCTCGGCTTTGATTTCATCAACGCCTTCAATCACCCGATCTTCAATAACCCGGCGCTGAACCTGCAGACGCCGGCTAACTTCGGTGTGCTCTCGTCGCAGATTGACAGCATCGGCGCTGCGACCAACGGCACAATCGGCCCGCGCCGGGTGCAGGTCAGTGGCCGCTTTGATTTCTAAAGCCGCCTGATCGCCACCATCAACTTACCGAGCCGCAGTCTTCAGGCCTGAAGACTGCGGCTCTTTTTCAGGAGAAAAGCCAATGAAGAGAATCCTTGCCGGATCGCTCGCGCTGCTGACCGGTCTCGCCCTCGCACAGTCAAAGGATTTCTGGCAGACGAAGGATTACCGGCAGTGGACTGAAAAGGAATGCCGGAAACTGCTCGACAATTCGCCCTGGGCGCAGGATCACACGATCAGCAGCGCCTATATCGAACCGCTGCAAACCCAGAGTTCCGACCGCGCGCGCGAACGCAACACGCAGATGTCTTACCGCGTGCAGTTTCGTTCGGCCCTGCCCGTCCGCCAGGCACTGGTGCGGTGGCAGCAACTCAACAGCAAATACGACCAGATGCCGCCGGAGCAGAAGCAGGAATTCGATCAGCGCGCGGACAGGCTGCTGACGGCCAGCTTTGCTGACCTCGTGGCCATTCACGTCAGCTATAGTTCAAATGTGGCGATTTATGATCGTGAGATGGCTAATTACTGGCAGGTGCAGACGACCGAAAAGCTGCGCAATTCAATCTTCCTGATCGGGCCGAAGGGGCAGAAAATCCCGCCGCAGCGAGTCGTGACAGCGACCGGCGCGGGCCGCGAATTCACGCTCTATTTCCCGCGCCTGATCGAAGGTCAGCCGCTCGTCACGCCGCAGGACAAAACCATCAAGCTCGAATTCAACCATCCGCGCATCAGCGATCAGAGCGAATCGCGCGTCCTGCTGGAATTCAAAATCGAGAAGATGCTGATGCAGGGCGCGGTCGTCTACTGAAATGAACCGGAAAAAAACGAGCCACGAATGAACACGCATGTTCACGAATCAGCACGGCGGCTCAGCGGTTGTGACAGCTTCTTTATTCGTGAACATGCATGTTCATTCGTGGCTGTTGTTCTTTGCGTCCGGCTGACAAGCCGTTATTCAAAATCGTAGATCGTGACTTTCAGCCACATCGCATGACATTTTTCGATGAACTCCTGATGCAGCGGGTCAACCTGGTATTCGTCGTGTTTCGCCAGGTTCTCAAAGACCAGCGTCAGGCCATACGAATAAGTCCGGTCAATGACCGGTCGGTTCGTGGCCGACGGGGTCCCGGTGAACCCGTGACTGACCGCGCTGATGGTGGTCAGCTTGTTCAGGCGCGTTTCAAATTCGGCGCGCTGTGCGGCGCCGAGTTGCGGGTCCAGCCAGAAAAAGACGGTGTGAACGAGCATGAAATCAGATTCTCCTTTGGCGGTTTCGGGCTTTGAAGATGAGATGACCTTCGCCCGGCATTATCGAAGCTTTCGCGCATTTTGCCAATCGGCGTGTCAACGAAAGCTGACGGGCGCTGTCAATCAAAGGCGACAGATGTCTGGCACTGCTTCAATGACCTGCCGCCTGATGTGGGTAATCTCCCACGAACAGCTCCAGGAACGGCGATTGCTGTCATTTCGGTTGACCCGATTTGAAGGAGCAACCCAATGAACGCCACGAGCCGAGTCCTGTTGATTCTCACCTTTCTCCTGCTGCCTGCCCTCGTCGCGCAGGCCCAGCAGGCAGCTAAAAATCATCCCTTGCCGGAGCGCCCGACACCAGCCGGAATCAAACCTGAAAGCATCACGGTTGCTGACCCGGTGGCCGGACCGGGAGCAGTCGCTTCGTCAATCGCGGCGGCTCCGGGCTGGAACGTGAGCGGCGGCGAAGGGCTTAAATCGCGCGGCGCGGAAGTCGAGTCGGTCAGTCCGACGATGCGCTTCAAGGCAAAGACTGATGAGCCGAATGTCTTTTTTGTCTTCCGGCTGCCGACGACAGGTGAAAGCAAAAATGTGCGCGTCGTCGTCACGACCGCCCGGCGCGGTGAACTCGTGGCTGACCGCTCGTTAACCATCAGCGGCGCTCAGAGTTCAGCTTCGGTTAGTTTCACGATCAGTGAGCCGGGAGCCTATGAAGTGATGGTGGCTGACCAGCGCAACGAAGACGCCATTTACGCCAGAGCCACCTTTGTCGTCACCGCTCCGGTGTCGGAGTCGCCCAACTGTCAGCAGGGCACGCTCAGTTTCTTTGCCGGCTTCAGCGCCAGCGAACAGCCGCAGGGCATCAGCGATGTCTTTGCGCGTGAAACCGAAGTGCGCTTTCGCTTCAGCAGTGATGAACCGATGCCGGTGCAGTCACCGGTGTTCCTGATTCATCGGATCGCGGATGATGGCAGTGAAACTTATGTTGATGAAATCACCCGGCAGGTTCACGGCACAGTCAAAGTGCTGATGACCGAAGCAGGATTCAGATTCACCGAACCGGGCCGTTATCGCGTTGACGTGTTCGACCGCGCCGGACACAGCGGCAACGTTCACACCGCCGGTCCGGGCCGAATTGTCGCTCAGGCGTTCCTGACCATCAGGTAGCCTCTTTGTCCCTCCTGTGCTCAAAAAGCCGGAAAGAGCAGCGACTCTTCCCGGCTTTCTTTTTTGGCGCTACTGGAAATCTTACAGGTGCCCGATTCCCTGACCCGATCAGGCCAGGCCTGGAAAAACTCTGTCCGCCTGCCGCTGACAGGCTCCCTGAGCTATGCCCTGCCTGGTTAGAGAACCCGGATACTGACTCCGTGAAAGTTGACGCTGACAAAGGAATTTCGGCTGTTTTTATTCTAATTCAGGTCTTGACAAATCTTGTTACACTGCCTTAGGCTGTCGCCGCTCAAACGTATAAAAACATAATCTGGTTCTGCGAAGTTCAAAGCTCAGCCTGAGGCTCCCCCTATCGTGGAACTGTTTGGCAGATAAAACCGACCTCTGCTTCAGGGGTCCGTTTCGGATTAGTTAGTGAACCTTTGGAGTCCTGTTATCTGTTTGCAGCCGAACAATGATTGAAGCAAATAACTTACTTCCGTCCCGGATGGCGCTGCTACAGGTCGCCGGTACAGACTTGATAGCTTGTCAGAATCGCTTCAATTACTGAATCAACCAATTCATGCGCTAACCTTTTATCTGTTTCGCCGTTTCTTTATCAGTCCCTGCTGGAAGGACTGACAGGGCATTTCGCAACACCTGTTGCAGACTCGAAAGCAGAATCAACCATTCTCCTGATTTACCCTCAGAATCAGTTGGCTGACTAAAGTTCCCGAACCAGGGAGTAGTGTACTCGAAGTCAATCAGCACCGTTGCTGATCTGGTTTCGTGGTAACCGGCTTTTATTTCCTCTCCGGGTTGTCAATTTCCATTGCTGAGTAAAGGATGGCGGAGCTGTTGCCGACACTCTCTGCATGGAGTTGACGTGTCATCCAAACCCGGCACAGGAATGTGCCACTACGCCTCTGACAATAAAGCGGAGCGAGGTAATGATATTCGTTGATGATCGGAGTCAGGACCTGAGAATCCCGGCTGGCCGTGAACAACCCCGTTTATTGTTCACTTTGCCGAAAGCCTGATTCGCACTGTCTCACTTTCCCTGCGACCAGGTGCCTCGCATCCCGACACTGAACTCGTATCTCCTGGAGAAATCACAGCTCGACTTTCTCAAATTGAACATCAGGCAGGAAAAACAATGGAATACTTCAGGCCCCGCACTCTCGCCGAATATGTGGCTGCGCTCTGGCGTCGCAAGCTGCTGATTGTGCTGACCAGCGCCGTCATCCTGAAAGCAGGATTGCTGCTCACGTCGGTCATCCCCGATCAGTATGAATCACGCACGCTCGTGCTGATCAACAACCGGCAGCCGGAAGAAATGCAACTGAGCGCCGTTCAGATTGCCTCGGTGCAGGAACAGATTCTCAGCCGCGTCGGACTCGAAACGATGGTCAGGCGTCATCGTCTGAATGGCGCTAAGGAAAGCGCGGAAGCGGCTGCGCAGCGGCTGCGCAAGGCGATCAAACTCGAAACCAAACTGCGGGATTATTACCCGCAACTGCCCGAATCCATCACCATCACCTTCCGGGATGTGAATCCGAAGGTGACTCAGACTGTTCTCAACGATGTCGTCACACAGTTTGAGACGGCCAATGCCCTGGTCAAAAAACAACTCGCTGCCGAATCCGAACGGATGCATACGGAACTATCGGAACTTGAAGCGCCGCTGCGGCAGCTTGCCGAGCGCCGCGCGGCGATGACCCGGCCATTGTCAGCTTCGGCAGTCCGTGACACCGCCGATCAGCGCCTGACCAGAACCACCACGACCGCCGCCGTTGAGACGCTGGGCGACAAGACCGCCGCACTGGAACAACAGATCGAAGCCCAGAAACGCCTCATCGCCGAACAGCAGAAGGTCGTCAAAAACACTCCGCCACCGCGCGACACGGCTTATGGGATGCTGCTGCTGCGCAAGACGGAAATCGAAGCCCAGCTTCGTCAGTACGAGACTCAGTACACGGACAAAAATCCCCGGGTCATTCAGGCCCGCACCCAGCTTGCCGAAATCAATCGCCAGCTTGAGGCGGGCAATGCCGGCGGCGGGGCGGCAGTCGCTTCGTCTGAAGCCGCTGAACTGCGGACGCTGCAACGCGACCTGACCCGGATGGAAACCGAACTGACCATTGCGCAGCGCGAACTGGAACGCCGCCGACAGGCCCTCAGCAGACTTGGCCCGGAACAGGACGCCCCCAAAGCCGGAGAGACAAAAGACGAGGTCAGCACGGCCAGCGTGGAGGCCGAATATGACCGTCTGAGCAAGCGCTATTACTGGCTGCTCGACAAGCAGTTCGCCTTACAAAAGATGAACGTCAGCGACAATGCCCCGGCCTTTTTCCAGGTCATTGACTGGCCGAACCTGCCGCGCGAGCCGGTCGCGCCCAACCGTTTATACCTCAGGCTGGGCGTGCTGGTCGCGGCGTTGCTGGGCGGCCTGCTGCTGGCCTTTGCCCTTGAACTGCCGCGCCTGTTTCAGGTGCGGGATGAGCGCGACATTCAGTTTTATCTGGGCGTGCCGGTGCTTGGTCTGATTCCTGAAACGCTGACCCCGGTCGAACGCAGCCGGAAATGGCGGCTCCGCTGGGCGAGCAGTCTCGCAGTGGCCTTACTGGTCGTGATGGTCGGCGCCATGCTGGCCGTCCTGCTCAGTCGTTTCAACGTGCTTCAGATGTTCATCAACTGATAACTCAGGCGAAACTTCAGCGCCAGAAAAAGGAAGTCCAGGATGATGCGAAATCAGAAAGACAATCATTCAGCCGCCGCCGGTGAAGAGGCTTTCAGTTCCGGCCAGCAGTTGCAGGCGCTGAGCGATCAGGCGCTTGAACCCGCCGGCGTCAGGCATTATTCCCTGAACCGTGTTTCGACCGATCTGATCCCGTCAAAACACGATTCGGGACTGCGCCGGTCCCTCAACCAGCCGACCCGCGAAATACGACTGGCCCCCGCCCGGCTGGATCCGCATCTGGTGGTCTTCAATGACAGCGATCCCGGCGCGGCGGAACGTTACAACAATCTGGCCGTCTCGCTACTGGCGACGGCTTCGCGCCGACCGTGCAGGCGCGTGGTCATCACTTCGGCTCAGCACGGCGAGGGGCGCACCTGCGTGCTGCTCAATCTTGCGGCGGCGCTGGCCCGCATCAATCAGCGGGTGCTGGTGATTGACACTGATCTGCTTCAGCCTTCCGTGCTGCGCCTGCTCGGCGCTGAAACTGAAGTCGGGCTGGCCGAACTGCTGCGGCACAATCTGTCGCCCGGTGAGGCTTCGCTGCGCGTCACGCCCGGCGATTTCCACCTCATCGCCGCGCGTGAACGCGGGATGAATGCCGCTGAAATTCTGGCGTCTCCCGCGCTGACCGGACTGTTGCAGATGGTTGATCCCGATTACGACTTCATTCTCTTCGATTCGCCGCCGCTGCTCGAAAGCGCCAATACGCACCTGTTGATGCGCCTGGCCGATGCCGCGCTGATGGTCATTCAGCCAGGCCGGAACAAGGCTTCACAACTGGCGCAGGCCGTCAGCCTGTTCACCGAAGAAAATCTGTGTGGCGTGGTTCTGAACCGCCTCGATGCCTGATCCCGGATGGAGCAACTTATGAAACAGACTCTTTGCACCCGACGCCTTTTCCATCTGACCGTGATTTTCTGCCTCGTCAGCCATCTCATCCTGCCGCTGCCGCTTCACGCGCAGACTCCGCCCAAACCCGGAACAGGTGAGACCAAAACGAATCAGACGCACGAATCGCCCGGCCTGTCTGACGACGCCGAGTATTTTGAAAACCTGTACCGCAACTTTCAGAAAACCTATCGCCTGGGGCCGGGCGATGAGCTTTCGGTGCGCGTGGCCGGACAGCCGGATTATTCGATTGAGAAGGCTCGCGTGTCTCCGGTCGGCGCCATCTCGCATTCGCTGCTCGGCGACATTACGGTGGCCGGCCTGACGGTCGAACAGTTGACGAAGAAGCTGACGACGGAACTCAGTGAATACCTCATCAATCCCAAAGTCAGCGTGTCGCTGCTCGAAGCCCACAGCGCCAAGGTGGCGATCATCGGCGAGGTGCCCCGGCCAGGCATTCTGGTGCTTGACGGCCCGATGACGGTCTTCGATGCGATTGCGGCTTCGGGCGGCTTTCTCGATACCAGCAAAAAATCGAACGTCAGCCTGATCCGGCAAACCCGCACCGGAAAAATGCAGACCCTGACCGTCAATATTGACCGGATTCTCAAGGGCAAGGCCGACGTTGAAGAAAACCTGCCGCTCCAGCCCGGCGACACAGTGATCGTGCACGGCAACAGCCGGAAGGCCCTCGCCGCGATTTCA
>CAYWDW010000120.1:0-10471 GCA_964457105.1 uncultured Heliobacteriaceae bacterium | reverse complement strand
AAGCCTGGTGGAGTATTTGAAGGAGCAGGAGCGCCAGGATGCCGAGGCCGCTTCAAAGACAGGCTCCGAACAAAGAGAGCCTGATCCGCTGCGTCGGCGCGAATACGAATGGTTACGGCAGCATCGTGATGAATATGCCGGGCAATATGTGGTTGTTGAAGGCGACTGTCTGATTGCACACGGGACTGACGGGCGCAGGGTACTGGCAGAAGCGAGGCAGGCCGGAACCCGTATTCCTTTTATCGTCAGGATTGAATCTCCCGATGAACTGCCATTCGGAGGCTGGTGAAGATGCCCCACACGCTCACCTTTGAATCGCTTCAGATCTATCAGACCGGTAAAATCGGAATCAATATCCCCATCCGTCTGCTGTATGGCTCACAGTTGATTGACGTGGATGCAAAGCTCGATACAGGTTCAACCTTCTGCGTCTTTGAACGTCTGATCGGGGAAGACCTGGGGTTTGATATTGAAAGCGGAATGCCTGAGCAGATCGGCACCCCGCTGGGCGCATTTGCCGCCTTCGGCCACTTTGTCACGCTGGTTGTGCAGGGCAGGGAGTGTGAGGTCGTGGTTTATTTTGCCGAAAATCCTGCCTTCAACCGCAATGTCCTGGGGCGCGTTGGTTTTCTGGATCGTGTGCTGATTGGTTTGAATGATTACGCGGGCAGACTGTATCTGGGTCGTATTGATGCTGATGAGCAAGACCAGGAGTAGTTGAAGTCAGGCTTGTAACAGTGACTGCAGCAGGATTTTCTCTTATACCTATGCCTCAAGAAAAATCACAACTCATTCGCGGCCTCACGCTCACCGACACGACGGCGCTCGTCATTGGCACTGTGATCGGCACGGGCGTGTTCATCAAAACGGCGGTCATGGCGCAAAGCGTCGGTTCACCAGGCCTCGTGCTGGCGGCGTGGGTGGCAGCGGGGTTGCTGTCGCTGGCGGGCGCGCTGACCTATGCCGAACTTGGCGCGATGCTGCCGCAGGCGGGCGGGGAGTATGTTTACCTGCGGCATTCATACGGCGAAACGTCGGCCTATATGTTCGGCTGGATGCGCTTCTTTGTTGCGGGCAGCGCTTCGATTGCGAGCCTGGGCGCGGGGTTTGCCATCTTTCTGTCAGCCTTTGTGCCGCTGACGACGGTGTGGGCTGAAGCGAAATTCACGCTGCTCGGACAAACGATCAACTGGCAGTTCGGGACGAAACAGATTGTTGCGGTCGCGGCGATTCTGCTGCTGTCGGCGATCAACTGCCTGACCGTTGCATTCGGCGGCAAGGTGCAGTCGCTGCTGACGGTGCTGAAAATCGGCGGCATTGCGATTGTCGTCATCGGCGCATTCTTTTTTTCAGGCACCGCGACGTGGAGCAACCTGGCGACGCCGCAGAACACACCGGCCTGGAGCGGGATGTCAGTGTTCGGGCTGGCGATGCTGGCGGCGCTGTGGCCTTACGACGGCTGGAACAACATGCCGATGGCGGCGGGCGAAGTGCAGAATCCGGGGCGCAACATTCCGCGCGCGCTGATTGGCGGGATGATTGCCGTGATGGTGATTTACCTGCTCGCCAATCTGGCTTACCTGTACGCGCTGCCGTTTGGCGACGTGGTGACTTCAAACTCGACGCAGTACCGCGATGCGCTGCCCGTTGCGTCAAAAGCGGCGCAGAGCTTTCTCGGCGAGTATGGCGGCAGGCTGATTGCGATTGCGTTTGTCGTGTCGGCCATCGGCGCGCTCAACGGTTCGATTCTCTCGAATGCGCGCGTGCCGTTTGCGATGGCGCGCGACGGACTGTTTTTCTCAGGCATGGCGCAACTGAGCGCCCGCACGCGCGTGCCGGTCTTTGCGATCATCATTCAGGCCGTGTGGTCGAGCGTGCTGGCGCTGTCGGGAACGTTCGACCAGTTGACGGACTGCCTGCTCTTCGCTTCGTGGATTTTTTACGGGCTGGTGACTTCATCGGTCTTTGTGCTGCGGCGCAAGATGCCGAAAGCGGCGCGGCCTTACAAAACGCTCGGCTACCCGCTGATGCCGCTGGTGTTCGTGCTGGTGGCGACGTGGCTGGTCATCAACACGCTGAAGGAAAGGCCGGTCGAATCAGTCACCGGGCTGGCGCTGATCGCCATCGGGCTGCCGTTCTATTTCTGGTTTCGTTCTGTGCAGCGACGCAATGCCTTGAAGGTTGCAGCGAACGAGGCGGGCGATTGACACCCGGTCCAGTACCGCGCGCGTGAGCAAGCGGGTATTGGCGAGGTCAACCGCTTGCTGACGCGCGCGGTACTGGACCGATCTTGTGTGGCCTTGACGAGCAATGAATGCATGATGAATTTTGAGCACAAGGTGGCGCTGGTCACTGGCGGATCGCGCGGCATCGGGCGCGCCATTGCGCAGCAGTTCGCTGAATGTGGCGCGCGCGTGGCCGTGAATTATCAGAGCAATCAGGCTGCCGCTGAAGAAACGCTGCAATCGCTCGCGGGCGATGGGCATCTGCTCGTGCGCGCTGACATCGGCCATCCTGACCAGGCGCGTGAACTCGTCGAAACGACCGTCAGCCGGATGGGACGGCTCGACATTCTCGTCAATAATGCGGGCGTTTACGAATTTCATCCGATTGATCAGGTCAGTTACGAAGCCTGGCAGCAGGTGTGGCAGCAGACCATCGGCATCAACCTGATCGGCGTGGCCAATGTGATGTATCACGCGGCGCAGCAGATGATCGGTCAGGGCGGCGGGCGGATCATCAATGTGTCATCGCGTGGCGCGTTTCGCGGCGAGCCTCAGGCGCCGGCTTACGGCGCGAGCAAGGCCGGGCTGAATGCCATGAGCCAGTCGCTCGCGCAGGCGCTCGCGCCGCACAATGTTTTCGTTTATGTCGTCGCGCCGGGTTTTGTCGAAACCGAGATGGCGGCGGAGCTGCTTGACGGGCCGCAGGGCGAGGGCATTCGCAATCAAAGCCCGCTCCGGCGCGTCGCGCGGCCCGATGAAGTCGCGCGCACGGTGCTGTTCCTCGCTTCAGAAGGCATTGATTACCTGACCGGCGGCATCGTTGATGTCAACGGCGCGTCGTATCTGCGGTCATAGTTCAGGGCCGCAACAGCCTGACCGTGCTGAAGCCGGGGGGCGCAACGCGATCAGGACAGGGCGGCAGCGTGATGACGCTGCGGCCACCGGTCACTTTTCAGTAATTCATCATCCACGACTGAAGATCCGTGAACGACGCAGGCAACGAGAATATTACCCGCTACTTTCGCACCTGTCAGAACTGCGGTCAGATCGCACCGGCTGAAGCGCCGGAGTGTGCGCATTGCGGGGCGCGGTCGCTGCACTCGGTGGCTGATGTCATTCAGGCGCGCCGCGAGGAACGGTTCATCCGCGCTTTTTTTTCGCGGGCGACGCCGGTGACTTATGTCATCTTCGGGTTCAATCTGCTGATTTATGTGCTGATGGCGGCGGTTCACGGTTCGCAGTTTCCGGCCCGGCTGATTGCCCCGGCGACAGCGCCGGTGCTGCTCGCGTTCGGAGCCAAGACCAATTACCTGCTGCTGCAGGGTGATTACTTCCGGCTGATTACGCCAATCTTTATTCACATCGGGCTGCTGCACATTGCGTCGAATTCCTATGCGTTGTGGATGATCGGGCCGCACGTTGAGAAGCTGTACGGCTCGGCGCGCTTTGCGCTGATTTACCTGCTGACGGGCGCGGGCGGTGTGGCTGGCAGCCTGATCGGGGTTCAGTTGCTGCATCGTCCTGACGGGCCGGGGGCCGGAGCTTCGGGCGCGCTGTTCGGCTTGTTTGGCGTGCTGACCGTCTTTGGTTTCAGGTATCGCGCCGAACTGCCGCAACCATTCCGGCGGGCTTTCGGCGCGGGCGTGCTGCCGGTGATTCTGCTCAATCTTTACATCGGAGTTGCGTTTCCGTTTATTGATAATGCGGCGCACATTGGCGGGCTGCTGACGGGCATCGTGCTGGCGCTCGTTCTTCCCTGGCTCAAACCGGGCGAGGAGCGCACGACGAATTTCGGGCTGGCGATGCTGGCGCTGTGTGTGGCGGTGGTGGCTTGCAGCTTTGCGCGGGCTTATCAGCAAAGCGGCAAATACCTGCCCCGCAAAACGCGCGCGCCGCAGGTCGCTTCACTTCAGGTGATTCAATCAAACATTTCGGGAGGCTGAATGACAATCAGAAAAATCGGAGTGCTGGGCGCGGGCCTGATGGGATCGGGCATTGCGCAGGTGGCCGCCGCCAACGGCTTTGAGGTCACGGTGGTTGAGGTCAGCGACGCGCTGCTGCAAAAAGGCATCGGCGGCATCGAAAAATCGCTGGCAAAGTTTGCCGACAAAGGCACGATCACTGCCGCGCAGAAAGATGAAACGATGGCACGGCTGAAAGGCTCAACCGCGCTTGCGGACCTGGCCGATGCCGACCTCATCATCGAAGCCATCATCGAAAACCCGGCCATCAAAAAAGAGACTTACCGGCAGCTTGATGCGATCTGCAAAAGCGACACGATCTTCGCTTCAAATACTTCATCGCTCTCCATCACGGAGCTGATGACGGCGGTGTCAGAGGCCCGGCAGCGGCGTTTTATCGGGCTGCATTTTTTCAACCCGGTGCCGCTGATGAAGCTGCTCGAAGTTGTGCGCACGATTGTGACGGACGAGTCCGTTTATGACGAAGCCGTTCAGCTTGGCGCAGCCCTGGGCAAGACCGTGGTGCGCACGGGCGACAGCACCGGCTTCATCGTCAACCGCTTGCTGGTGCCGTACCTGCTTGACGCGATTCGCGCTTTTGAGGGCGGGCTGGGAACCATCGTTGATCTTGATAACGCGATGAAATTGGGGTGCGGTTATCCGATGGGGCCGCTGACGCTGAGCGATTTTGTCGGCCTCGATACGCTTTATCACATCGGCAACATTATGTTCGAGGAGTTTCGGGAAGCGCGCTTTGCGCCGCCGCCGCTGCTCAAACGCATGGTGCTGGCCGGGATGTACGGGCGCAAATCGGGCCAGGGCTTTTACGATTACAGCGACCCGAAAAATCCGCAGCCGGCAAAGCTGAGCTGACGCCGCACGTTTGACCACGACTGTCGCGCCGGAATGAATCAGGCATCAGCTTGAGGTTTGTTCATGGAGCTGACCGGGACGAATGATTACTTCACGGCTGAGCCGCGCGGCGCAGGCATCGTGCTGCTCACAATCAGGCGTGAAGCTGAACTGCCTGATGCTGCTGCGCTGCGCGAACTGACGCAGTGGCTCGACGCGGCAGATCGCAATCCTGAACTGCGGGTCATTATCATCACTGGCGCAGGCGATGCGTTCTTTGCTGCCGGGCCGGCTGAAGCTGATCTGAATGAACGGAGCCAACTGCGTGCGATGCTGACGAGGCTGAGCAAACCGGTGATTGCCGCCGTCAATGGCCGCGCAGTCGGGGCCGGAGCCGATCTGGCGCTGGGGTGTCATTTGCACGTGGCGACGGCACAGGCTGTCTTTGAATCTTTCTCGACAGGGCTGCTGCCGGGCGGACCCGCCCGCGACGCGCTCAGTAAATCAGCCGATTCGCGCCGCCTGACCGCTGATGAAGCGCTGGCCCTGGGTTTGCTCAATCAGGTTGTGGCAGACCGGGACGAACTGCTGGCGACTTGTGACAGCCTCGCGGCAAACATCTGTCAGAACGCGCCGCTCGCTGTGCGCTTTGCGCTTGCGGCAGTCAATCGCGGCCTGGGGCTGGACGAGGACGACGCCCTGTTTCTGGAAGCGTCGCTGTTCAGCCTCTGCTTTGCGACCAGCGATATGCAGGAAGGCACGCGCGCGTTTCTCGAAAAGCGACAGCCGCAATTTACCGGGCGCTGAACCGATTAGTTCAGCCGCGAAGTTTTTGGCACTTTCATTGCCTTGACCGATCCAGACTCGGTCAATATACTGGCTCGTCAAATGGAAACCAGAAGCCATCCGGTGGGACAAATTCTTGAAGGCGCACTACGAGCCGAGGGCCTGCGCTTTGCGATTCTGGCCAGTCGCTGGAACGATCTGATCGTCAGTCGCCTGATCGGAGGCGCACAGGATGCGCTGTTGCGCCTGGGCGCGCGTGCAGATCAGATTACGCAGGTCCGCGTGCCCGGATCATTTGAAATTCCGCTGGCGGTCAGAAAGCTGGCTGAAAGCGGACGTTACGATGCAATCATCTGCGTGGGAGCGGTGATTCGCGGTGAGACGCCGCATTTTGATTACATCGCGGCTGAAGTCACCAAAGGCATCGCCCAGGTTTCACTCAGTACGGGCGTGCCCGTTGCTTATGGCATCATCACGGCGGAGACGGTTGAGCAGGCCATCAATCGCGCCGGGGTGAAGGCCGGTAATAAAGGCTTCGAGGCCGCTATGTCGGCGGTCGAGATGGCCAGATTGTTGCAGGAATTGTGAAGCGAATTGGTATTTTCAGCAGCATCCCCCGTGATCGCTTCAGACAGGCATTTCAAACTTCTGCCCCGTACCATGCATCACCAGACTTGTCGCAGTAATTAAGAACTCAACAACACAAACTGCTTTATCAGTGGAATAATTATGGGTGCAAGGCGGAAAGCGCGTGAATGCGCGCTGCAAATGCTTTTCCAGTTTGATGTGGCGCGTCAGCCGGTCGAGGAACTGACGACGACTTACTGGGGTGAGATGGCCGAGGCCGCAGATGACGTGCGCGACTTTGCGACTGAACTGGCCATCGGCGCCATTACACATCTCCACGAAATTGATGAACTGATCAGATTGCGGACCGAACACTGGCGCATTTCGCGGATGGCGGTGGTGGATCGCAATCTGCTGCGGCTGGCAGTTTATGAATTTCTGCATCAGCCCAATACGCCCCGGACGGTGGCCATCAACGAAGCGCTCGAAATTGCGCGCCGCTTCTCAACGCAGGAAGCCACGCAGTTCATCAACGGCATCCTCGATGCCATCAAACGCGATCTTGAAGTCAGGGAAACCGACAAATCTCAGCCCGTCGGCGAAGCGGCCAAAGCGCCCGCGTCCACCGTTGCTCTGACGCAAAGCTGAAACGCAGCCTGACCCGTTTTCGGGGCGACTGCCGGTCCGGCTTCAGGGCCGGGCCGATCACCGCTGCGCTTCAGCGGTCCTTCCACACCGGGCGGCGTTTTTCAACCAGCGCGGCCAGGCCTTCAGCCGCGTCATCCAGCGACATCGCCTGTTCCAGCCAGAGTTTTTCGATGCGTGCCAGGGCCGCGTGAAAATCGAGCGTGGCATTCAGGTGCAGCGCGCGCCGGGTCAGTTCCAGCGCCGCCGCGCTCATTGCGCGCAGGCCGTTCAGCAGCTCTTCAGTGCTGGCCGCGAGTTGCTCAGGCGCGACGACGTGACCTGCCAGACCCCACGCCGCCGCCGTGCGCGCGCTGACCTGCGCGCCGGTCATCATCATTTCAGCCGCGCGCTTGTGCCCGATCACCTGCGGCAGAAAGACGGCGGCAAAGGGCGGAAACAAACCCACCCTGATTTCAGGCAGCGCAAAGGTGGCCCGTTCGGTGGCAATCACCAGATCGGCAAACGCCACCAGTTCGCACCCGCCGCCCAGCGCCGCGCCGTCAACGGCGGCCACGACCGGTTTGCCGATTTCATCCAGCAGCCGGAAGATGTCGTGAAAGTCCATCAGCATCTGATAAGCCGTCGCGCCGCGATACTCGCTGATTTCGATGCCGACCGAGAAGGCCCGCGACTCAGCCGCCGCCGTCAGCAGCACCGCGCAGATGCCCGGCTCATCAGCGATTGATTCAAGCGCCTGCCGGATTTCACCAAGCATCGTCCGGGTCAGAATGTTGAGCGGCGGACTGCTCAGTTCAAGCCGCGCAATGCGGTCGGTTATCTGAAAGTTGAGACAGGTCAGATCAGGCATGCCAATGTCAGCAGGGCAGGGCTGGCGGTGGTTTCAAAAATGGGGGGAGCGGTGATTACTGAGGCCTCAGTCCATCAGGACTCTGACGCCCAGGCTTTCGGCGCGGCGCACGGCTGCGGCAAAGCGCAGGTATTGCGTGTAGGTTTTGCCGGATGAATTCAGGCGCAGCATTTCATCATCGGTCAGATCGTTGACGAGCATCGTTTCCAGAAAGTCGGCGTAATCGCTCAGGGCGATGACCGGCAGTTCGCGCTGATAACCCGCCGCCCCGTTGTCGGAAGCCGAGAATCCGGCCAGCGCATCAAAGACGTGATCGGTGGTGAGCCGCACGGCCCGGCGCGCCAGTTGAATCGGCTGCCGTCGCTCAAAGAAGCGCAGACCTTCGTCCGTCGTCACTCGTCGCAATTCTTTGGTTGCCTCGCCGTCAAAAGGTGATTCCGCGTCCACCAGAATCCGCAGCAGGTGCGGCCATTCTTCCAGCGGCACGACATCGTAAGTCAGTTGCACGCGGTCGGCGAGAAATCTTTCAAAGCGATCTTCAATCGGATAGGTGATGCGACCCAGACAGCCGATCTGTTCGGCTGAATCGGTCCGGTCAAGATGCGCGGCACACTGCAGGCGGCAGTAATCGGCCACTTCTTCGGCGCGCTCGATGTCCGCCGCATAGCGCGTGGCAAATTGCACGCTTTCCGGCGACGGCGCGCGATTGGATTCAACCGATTCGGCCACCACGCGCGCCATCAGCGCCCCGGTGCGACCCAGCGCCCGCAGCGTCATTTCGTCATAACGCCGCCGCATTTCACATTGATATTCAATCGCGTATTCCAGTGACATAGTGCGAGCCTGAAAAAATGCGGGCGCAGCCTGCGTCCGCGCAGGCATTCTAGCACTGCTGCTGACCGGCAGAAACCTGTAATTCGCGGCTCAGGTTCAGCCTGCCAGACTTCAGGATTCAACGGCTGCCGATTTTTTCCTGAGCGGCCTGAGCATCGTGGCCAGCAGCCCGGCCACCAGAATGCAGGCCGCGATCACCCACAGGCCGCCCGTGAATGTTCCGGTGCGCGTTTTCAGTTCGCCAATCAGTTTCGGCCCGATGTAACCGCCAAGGTTGCCCAGCGAATTGATCAGGCCGATGGCGGCGGCGGCTGATGAAGCCGTCAGAAACGAACTCGGATGCGTCCAGAAAACCGGCAGGTAAGCATGCACGCCGATCCCGAGCAGGCAGAAGAAAGTCACGATCAGCGCCAGGTTGTCGCCCGACAGAATGCTCAGCGCCATAGCCGCCGCGCCCAGCAGCATCGGCAGGGCCGTGTGCCAGCGCCGTTCGCCCGTGCGGTCAGAATGCGCGCTGTTGACCAGCATCGCCAGAAAGCCCAGCACATAAGGCAGCATCGTGACGATGGTCTGCGTCGTCAGCGAAGTGCCTTCCATCCGTGCCGTAATCGAAGGCAGAAAAAATGTCAGCCCGTAATAACCCGTGACGATGAACAGATAAATCAGCGCCAGCAGCCAGGTGCGCCCATGCAAAAGCCCGTCAAAGACTCCGGTGCGCCCCGCTTCACTTCTCGCCCGGCGTTCCCGGTCAAGTTCAGCCACGAGCCATTTCTTTTCGTCATCAGGCAGCCACTTCGCCTGATGCGGCCAGTCGGTCAGATAAAAGAGCGTCACAAAACCGAGAATGACCGAGGGGATGCCTTCGAGAATGAAGACCCAGCGCCAGCCGGCCAGGCCATACCAGTTGACGTTGTGCATAATCAACTGCGACAGCGGCACGCCGATGATCGTCGCAATCGGCAGCCCGATCATGAAATGCGATTTGGCGCGGGCGCGATCCTCGTAACGAAACCAGTGCGCCAGATACACCACGATGCCAGGAAAGAAGCCGGCCTCAGCCAGGCCGAGAATGAAGCGCAGCCAGTAAAACTGCTGTTGCGGGCTGCCAAAGGCCAGCCAGGGCGTGCCGATCAGGCCCATCGCGGCGGCGACGATGCCCCACGAAATCATAATCCGGGCAATCCATTTGCGGGCGCTCCAGCGCTCGACAATCAGCGTGCCCGGAATCTCCAGCAGAAAATAGCCGATGAAAAAGATGCCCGCGCCCGTGCCGATGACGGCATCCGTGAAGCCGAGATCGTCTTTCATCATCAGCGCCGCCACGCCGACATTCGTGCGGTCCACGAAGGCGATGATGTAAAGCAGCAGCAGGTACGGCATCAGCCGTCGCGTGATGCGTCGCCGCGCGCGGTCAGCAACCGATTCAGTCGGGGCAGCACCAGCAGGCAGGGCCTCAGTCAGCGGGGCAGGGCGTTCCATAAGTTTTGCGAAAGGGGACTGTCGTGCTTGAGCCGACAGGGGAATTTCGCACGGTCCGGAGTCGGAGGGTTTTAATCCGGAGACGCAGGACCGTCCCCTTTTGAAATTCCGCGCGGTTCAATTAAACTCGCCGCATACGGATTCGAGTAGCTCAGAAGCTTCAATCGCTCAGGCACGTTGGGAGACATTCCAACCTCGAATTGCGGCTCTTTGAAACTTCAACTTCGGGGAGTTGTGGCGCTACCGAGAATTGATCGGCATCCTGACCTGGC
>CAYWDW010000119.1:0-10481 GCA_964457105.1 uncultured Heliobacteriaceae bacterium | reverse complement strand
CGTGCGGCGCCGCTCCGCCATACGTATCAACAATGATCTTGCGTCCGGTCAGACCTGTATCTCCCTGCGGGCCGCCCACCACAAAGCGCCCGGTCGGATTGACATAATATCTGGTATTTTTATCCAGCAGTTCTGTCGGAATCGTCTGACGGATCACCTGATCCAGAATGTCTTCGCGAATCTGCTCGCTTGAAACATCCGGGCTGTGCTGCGTCGAAATCACGACCGCGTCCACTCTGACTGGTCGCCCCTGATCATATTCAACCGTCACCTGTGACTTGCCGTCAGGCCGCAGATAGCTCAGTTCACCCGAACGCCGACTCGCGCTCAGACGACGCACCAGCCTGTGCGCCAGTTGAATCGGCAGCGGCATCAGTTCAGCCGTTTCATTACAGGCATAGCCAAACATCAGCCCCTGATCTCCGGCACCGCCCGTGTCCACCCCCATCGCAATGTCAGGTGACTGCCGGTCAATCGTCGAAACCACCGCACAGGTTTCATTGTCGAAGCCGTACTTGGCCCGCGTATAGCCGATGTCCCTGACCGTCTGGCGTGCGATCCCCGCAAAATCCACCTGAGCGCCGGTCGTAATCTCACCGCTGATCACAATCAACCCGGTCGTCACCAGCGTTTCACAGGCGACACGTCCCATTGAATCCTGGCGCAGCACTTCATCCAGAATGCCGTCCGAAATCTGATCGGCAATCTTATCCGGGTGTCCTTCAGTTACAGATTCCGAGGTAAACAGGAATCCACCTTTTTGTCTCATCAGTCTGGTCTCCTCACTTTCAGTTGTCTGGGTTCAGATTTCTCAACAGGTTAGATCTGGTCGGCGGTGTTCGCGCGGCGAATGAAACCAGCCTCGCTGCCAGCGCACATTGACAGGCTCTGACTCACACCGTAAGCTTCAATGTCACGCTCGGATATGGCATGCCGGAGATTAGCGCGTATTGAAGCGTCTCGTGACCGCTGAGAATTACACAGCTTTTCAGGAGAGTCAAGCTTGGCCCATCTGCCCCACAACCCTGCCCGGAAAGGCACCGCCAGGTCGCTGACGCTGCGCGAACTGGCCAGCCGCCTGAACTGCCAGTTGATCGGCAACCCGGAAACAATCATCAACGGCGTCTCAACTCTTGAGCTGGCGACCCCTGACGAGATCTCTTTTCTTTCCAACCCTAAATACACTGCGCAGCTCGCCAGAAGCCGGGCGGCTGCCATCATTACCAGCAACCCGGAACTCGTGCCTGCCCCGCAGGCCGCCCTGATCTCTGCCAATCCATATCTGACTTTCGCACAGGCACTCGCCCTTTTTACCAGCCAGCCGCCGGTCATCCCCGGTATTCACCCGTCCGCGATCATCTCCGCAACTGCCGTCATCGGTGCGGACGTAACCATCGGCCCCTTCACCGTGATCGGCGAAGGAGTGCGCATCGGTCATCAGGTGATCATCCATTCGCACTGCTCCATTTACGAATACGCTGAGATCGGAGACGGCTGCCTGCTGCATTCGCACTCGGTCATCCGCGAAGGCTGCCGACTTGGTCGGGGAGTGATTCTGCAAAACGGAGCCATCATCGGCAGCGACGGTTTCGGTTACGCGCGGCGTGATGACCGTTCGTGGCAGAAAATCCCGCAGACCGGAATCGCAGTGATCGAGGATGACGTGGAGATCGGCGCCGGGTCGGTCATTGACCGCGCCACAATTGGCGAAACCCGAATCAGACGGGGTGCCAGAATAGACAATCTCGTCCAGATCGGTCATGGCTCTGTGGTCGGCGAGCATTCGCTGCTCTGCGCCCAGGTCGGTCTTGCGGGCAGCACAACCGTCGGCAACGAAGTGATACTGGGCGGACAGGTCGGTGCCGCCGGGCACCTGACCATCGGCGACAGAGTCGTGGCGACAGCCCAGACCGGCATTCCGTCTTCAGTCGCCCCGGACTCTGTCGTTTCCGGCTATCCGGCCATCAGTAACCGTGACTGGCTGAAAGCTTCAGCCGTCTTTGCGCAACTGCCAAGACTTTACAGGGAGATCCTGCAACTCAGGAAAAAACTGGCGGTCAGTGACACGCAGGAAGCCGCGCCGGAGTAATACCTGACAGACTTTTCTTATCGCCACGGAGTCATCTATCCCAATGAGCGTCAAAATCGAAAACAGATCTTCTCTCAAGCCACCATCCAGCACCGAAAAGACCATTCAGGGCGTCCTCGACGCCATCCCGCGCGAACACCTGCGCGGCCTGACCAGAATCGTGCTGGTGGATGCCATTACCCCTGACCAGCGGATCAGCCTGCCCGCCGGAACAGAACTGCCGGGACTATACCACCCGAAGATGGGCCCTTATCCGCCCTGGTGCGAGATCGCCCTGGGCGCCCTGCTGCCACGCCACAGCTTTTTCAAACGCCTGGCAGCCAGACTCAATTTCAAGGCCAATCTGGCAGGCATTCTGCTCTCGCTGCAGGCTCAGCACTACTGCCTGACCATTGCGCATGGGATTCGGAAGGGACAACTGGAGGGAGCCGTGAGGTCTTATACTGAAAAATATTACGAAGCCTGGCGCGAAACACAGGGCGGCTTCCGCGCCCGCCTGCTCAAACCGCTGCGCCCGTATCTTGATCGCTGGGCCAGGAGTCTGAGAAAAAAGTACGACACCGAGCAGAAGAAAAAACAATCAGCCTGAATTCCCGCCCGCATCGCGGCTGCGCAGTTCAACCAGCAGGCGTTCGAGCGCGGCAATGACCTCGTCCCGATGCACCTCCGACCGCCGGAATTTCAACTCCAGCGTGAACTCCTTCGTCTCAGGCTGATGCCTGAAGACATAGGGCTGCGGGCGCACCTGCCGGTCCGTGCGCGACCGCCGGGCCTCATCGCGCGTCATGCCCTGCTCGACAACCCGTGCGACAAAGGCGCGCATTGATTCCTCATCCGGCTGCCGGGCGATCTGCAGCAGCAGGGATTTTGAACTGATGTCGGCGCGCCGACATTGCTCTCTGACATCGGGCGGCAGACTCGCAATCGAAAGCACTTCCGTCACCGACGACCTTGATTTGCCAATCTTCCGGGCCACCTCTTCGTGCGTATAGTTGAAGCGCTCAACGAGCATGGCAAAACCATCCGCCTCTTCAAATGGCGTCAGATCCTTGCGCTGCAGGTTCTCAATCAGCGCAATCTCGGCCACCGCCCGGTCGTCCACCTCCATCTCGATACAGGGCACTTCGCGCAACCCCGCCTCGCGGGCCGCCCGGTACCGCCGCTCCCCCGAAATGATCATAAACCGCCCGCCCACCTCCGACGGACGCACGAGCAGCGGCTCCAGCACGCCCTTTTCCCTGATCGAAGCCACCAGCCCTGTCAGTTCGCCAATCTCAATGCGCGGCTGCTGCGGGTTTGGTTCGAGCCGGTCAATGGCGATCATGCGTCCGACCGGCGCTCCGCTGCGCGAAGAGAGTTCTTCGACGTAATGCCGGTCATGTCGCATCCTGAGAGTTGTTGGAAGACCTCGCTGTTTACCAGACACGTTGGATCACCTCTTCACACAGGTTGGCATACTCAATCGCTCCGCTCGATGACGGAGCAAAGGTAAAAATTGATTCCCGGTAGGCCGGGCTTTCTTCCAGCCGCACTGACTTTGAAATCGTCGTCCTGAAGACCTTCGCGCCAAAGACATGCCCGATCTGCTCGAAGATATCCCGCGACAGCGTGGTGCGCTTGTCATACATCGTCACCAGCACCCCGACGACCTCAAGCTGCGGATTGGGCCGGGCCTTGATGCGCTGCACTGTCTCAAGCAGGTCGTCCGTCCCTTCCAGGGCAAAGTAGGAGGCCTGAATCGGAATGACCAGATGGGTAGCCGCCACCAGGGCGTTGACGGTAATCAGCCCCAGCGTCGGCGGCGTATCAATAACGATGATATCGTAGTTACGCCGGACCGGTTCCAGCCGATCCTTCAGCCGGAAAGGCGCGTCAAGTTCACCGACCAGTTTCCCCTCGAGTTTGGCCAGACTGATGCGGGCCGGCAGCACGTCCAGATTCTGAATCCTGGACGGACGGATGACATCACGCGGATCAACATCCTCACCGGCCAGCAGGTCATAATTCGACAGCCCTATTTCCTGTAAATCGAGAAAGGAGATCGTGCTGTTGCCCTGCGGATCGAGATCAGCCAGCAGGACGCGCCTGCCCTGTCTGGCCAGCGCCGCCGACAGATTTATCGCTGTCGTGGTCTTGCCAACCCCGCCCTTCTGGTTGGCAATAGCAATTGCTATCCCTCGCAATCAGTCTCTCCTGTGACAGATGCCGGTCGCCCCGACATCCCTTATTGTTCGGATGGAAAATCTGCCCCGGACCGGCATCCTAAAGGTGAGTCCGCATAATGTCAACGCAACCGCCTGCGGCTCTGCGCACCGTTGCGACTACATCTTGTAATCACTGAGGTCATCAAGCTCTTCCGGCCAGTCAAAATCCTCGTCCGTCTCCTCATCGCTTTCCAGCCCGCCCGCCGCATTACGCTGCGAGGATTCGACCACTTCATCCCGCACAAAGATCGGACAGTCGGCGCGCAGGGCCAGCGCAATCGCATCGCTCGGACGCGCATCAATCAGCACCGTCCGCCCGTCAACGCTGAGTTCAATGACGGCATAAAAAGTATTCTCTCGCAACTCCGTGACGATGACCCGGCTGACCGTCGCGCCGAACTGACTGATCACATTCCGCAGCAGGTCGTGCGTCATCGGACGCTGCGGAGCGACCTTTTCAATCTCGCTGGCAATCGAACTCGCCTCATACGGCCCGACCCAGATCGGCAGTATCACGTCACTGCTGACATCCTTGAGGATTACAATCGGCGAATTGGTCGTGGGATCCATCAGCAATCCACGAATCTTCATTTCTCTTTCCATAACTCCTCACTTGTTACTACAGGATGCCTGCCCCTGCTCTTTACCGTTCAGCCAACTGTCCATACAGACTGTTTGGCCGGGTCTCTGTAATCTGCACCCGGACCAGCTTCCCGATCAGCGACTCAGCGCCTGGAAAGTTGACCACCTTCTGACACCTCGAATGCCCCGTCAGATCGCTGGCTGAACGCGCACTTGTACCTTCAACCAGAACTTCAACTATTCCCCCTTTGTATCTTTCATACCTGGGCTTCTGCACGGCGGCCTGCACCTCCTGGAGATGCCTGAATCGCTCAGCCTTCACCTCCGGCGGCACCGAATCGGCATAAGCCGCCGCCGGCGTGCCGGGCCGCGGCGAATAGTTGAAGATATACATCCCATCATATCCGACTTCAGTCGCCAGCCGCAGCGTGTCCTGAAAATCCTCGTCCGTCTCGCCTGGAAAACCGATGATGATATCCGTCGTCAGCGATATATCCCTGCGCGCCTGCCTGACATACCCGATCTTACGCAGATAATCGGCCCGCGTGTAACCGCGCCGCATCGCCCGCAGCATCCGGTCACTGCCCGACTGAACAGGCAGGTGCAGCCATTCGCACAGGGCCTGATGCGTATCCATCACCCGCACGACTTCCTGATCAAAATCACGCGGATGCGAAGTGGTAAATTTGATCCTGGGCACCCCGCTCTCACGCGCCAGCAGTTCCAGCAGTTGCGTGAAGGTCAGTTCATCGGCTTTCACCGCCGCGCCGCCAGCGGCCAGATTGCCGCGATAACGACCGCTCAGCCCGTAGCTGTTGACGTTCTGTCCGAGCAGTTGAATCTCCTGAAACCCCTCTCTCGCCAGCGCCTGCGCTTCAGCCAGAATCCGCGCTGCCGGACGACTGCGCTCACGGCCTCTCGTATAAGGCACAATGCAGAACGAACAGAACTTGTTGCACCCTTCGATGATCGAAATGTAAGCGACGTGCGGATGCTGCCGGGCAGCCGCCTCCAGTTCGACAAAATCAGCATCCCGCGACAGCGACACCTCAATCGCTCTGGAAAAACCCTGTTCGAGCTGGCCCAGCAGTTCAGGAAGTTTCCCTATGGCCTGCGTCCCCAGCACCAGCCGCACATCCCGGCTGCGCTCAAAGATCCGTTCAGCCTCGGCCTGCGCCACACACCCCATCACGCCCACAACTGGCAACTGCCCGCCTGCCCGCCCCGCCGCCCGGCGATGACGAAAGTCTTCGATCCTTTTGAAAACCTTCTGCTCCGGCTTTTCCCTCACCATGCAGGTGTTGAGCAGAATCAGATCCGCTTCTGCCGGATCACTGGTCGCCTCATATCCGACCGCTGTCAGCGCGCTGAACGCCTTCTCGCTGTCATGGACATTCATCTGACAACCGTGTGTTTCAAGATAGAATTTCCTGGCCATAATGCTCTTTCCGACGACCGGGCGCAGTGACTGTGTCTCATCTCCCGCCAGGGTTATATCCCAACTCAAAGACGATCACAAGCCAGGCTCTCCGGCCCGCAGATCCATGGTTTTACCCACCTGTTTTCAATAATTCGCGGGCGTGCCTGCGCGCCAGCACAGTGATTTCGGCGCCACCGATCATCCGTGCCAGTTCCTCAACCCGCTCGGCCTGCGTCAACTCTCCGATTCGCGTCATTGTGCGCGCGCCACGGATCTCTTTATTCACCACAAAGTGAGCGTCCGCATACCGGGCAATCTGCGCCTGATGCGTCACGCACAAAACCTGATTACCAGCCGCCAGCCGCCTGAGACGCAATCCGACGGCCTCCGCTACACGTCCGCCAATCCCGGCATCAATCTCATCAAAGATCAGCGTCCGTGGAAACCGTGTCGGGGCCGTCAGCGTTTTCAGCACCAGCATCAGCCGCGACAGTTCGCCGCCTGATGCCACAGCGCTGATCGGACGCGGCTCTTCGCCGGGATTGGCTGAAAAGCAGAACTCAACTGACTCCTGCCCGTATCGGCTGTACCCTCCATCCCCAGTCGGCCTGATCCCCCATTTTTCCAGTTTGCAGGCCAGACCTCCCTGATCGCAGCCGTCCAGTCTGACCGAAAACCCTGAATCACCCAGCGCGACCTCTGACATCTCCCTGATTACTTCACGCTCAAATTTATCTTTGGCCATCTGGCGCATCTGACTCAGGCGACCAGCCAGCTCACGATAGCAGACCTGTTCCTTACCAATCAGCTCCCGCAATTCAGCAGCATTCTGCTCAACTGACAGCAACTCTTTGCGACGCAATCTTAAAGCTCCCGCCTTCTCAAGTATTCCCTGAAGGCCCTCGGCGTACTTTCTTTTCAGCCGGTCAAGCTCAACCAGCCGCTCCTCAATCGCCTTCAGCCGCTCAGGAGACACTTCAATGTTGTCAACGTAATCTCGCAGATAATAAGCAATTTCCTCAACTGTATATCTGACTGATGCCAGCGCATCAACCTGACCGGCAAAGCGATCATCAATATTGAGAATCTCCTGCAACCGCCGCTGAATCGTCGCCACCTGCGTCAGGACAGAGTGTTCATTTTCATACAACAATCCATACGCTTCGGTGCAATGCCCAGCCAGTTTTTCAGCATTGGCCAGCACGCGCCTTTCATGTTCAAGCTCAGCATCCTCGTTAACCCGTAACGCCGCACGTTCAATCTCATCAATCTGATAGTCAAGCAGATCCAGCAGTTGAAGCCGCTCGGATTCTGACTGGCGTGAAGCTTCTAGCTCCTGCATGCGCTCCAGCATCGCCTCGTATCTCCGGCCAACCTCAATCTGAAGTTCGGAGGCCCCGGCAAAGGCATCAAGCAACCTCAGATGCGCCTCAGCCGAAAGCAGGCTTTGCTGGTCCCCCTGCCCATGAATATCCACCAGGTGAGGTTGCACGCCACGCAACAGCGACAATGTGGCCGACTGATTGTTGACAAACACACGGCTTCGACCGGCAGCCAGCAGTTCCCTTTTAATCACTATCTCATCATCTTCTGCGACAATGCCGGAGTCGGCCAGCAACTCAACCAGCGGCGTATTCCCTTCCAGACTGAAGATTCCCTCGACAAAAGCCCTGCTTTCACCGGTTCTGATCATATCCGGCGAGGCCTTGTCTCCCAGCAGCAGACCGACCGCATCAATGATAATGGATTTACCTGAGCCTGTTTCACCGCTCAGAATGTTCAATCCCTTGCGGAATTCGACCTGCATCTGATCAACCACAGCCAGGTTGGAAATGTTGAGATATTTGAGCATGGCAGGGACTAATTAACGCACAACAATCAGCTTTTGGCAACTCAGACTACCCATCTCCGGCCACCTTGCGATCAGTAACGCGCCGTTATTGAGATCTCAAGCAGAACAGTAATTAGCGCAATAAAGCTAAGACACGACATTTAATGTGATACATCAATCAGGTGGCCACAGTTTCGGGGGTCAGACGTTGATATTCCCCATCCGGCCCACCTCAATCGGGACAGGCAATGATATTTGATAAAAGCCTTCAGGGAGCATATACTTCATTCTGTCACAACATTATCGCTGTCCACAAACGAAGCCAGGGCAAGGAGGAAAACAGATGAAGAAGTATGGGTTCTTACTTATTCCGGTCATGCTGCTGCTGGCAGCCGGGTCATTTCCTGCTGGAGGCGACAAGGAGCAGATTGCCAGCCTGAGGAGCGAAATGCTGGTACTACAGCGGCAGATTCGTGATCTTCAGGAATCATTCGACAAATCCCAGGGACAGACTACCCCGCTGGTGCAGAAAATCTCTGACAACTCTGACAACACGCTGCGCTCCCTGACAGTTCTTGAAGAGGCGCTCAGAACTTCACAGACCACCCAGAACAACACTCTGACGGGAACCAGCAACAGAATCACCAGACTGGAACAGCAGATTACGGCCAGCGATCAGCGGACAGCTCAGATGCTGACTCAGATCGGTACGCTCAAAACTCTGATCGAACAGCAGAAACGCTGCCAGGAAAAGATGGAACAGATGGAGGATACGCCACTGTTTGACTCGCCTGAGCGACTCTACGCCTTCGCTTTCGGGCAGTACGTCAAGGGCAACTATCCGCAGGCGGTGACCTATTTTCAGCGCTACATGGAAGGCTATGGCACAACTGAAGCGGCTGACAACGCGCAGTTCTGGATCGGCGAGAGCTATTACAATCAGAACCGTTTTGAAGATGCACTGCTCGCTTACGAGAAGCTGCTCAACGATTTTCCCAACAGCGACAAGGCGGGCGCTGCGCTGCTCAAAAAAGGAGTCACGCTGCTCAAGCTTGAGCGGCGCGATGACGGGGTAGCCACACTGCGGTCAGTCATCACCCGGTATCCGCGATCTCAGGAGGCCGCCTCGGCTGCCGAAGAACTCAATCGGCTCGGCGAAAGCCCTCAACCGGCTGCATCTGTCGCCGCACCTGACAAACCTGCTGGCCGTAAAAGACAGGGCAGGCCAAATCACTAGGCCGACCTGATGATTTTCGACCTGCACTTCACCAAACTCAGAGGGAGGAACACATGGCATCATTCAACAAGATCATCATCGTGGGCTACCTGGGCCGCGATCCTGAACTGAAATATACGCCGCAGGGAACGGCTGTCTGCAATTTTTCGGTGGCAACCACCGAAAAACGAAAGGACAAATCAGGAGAAGCGCAGGATCAGACCACCTGGTTCAGAATTGCGGTCTGGGGCCGTCAGGCCGAAGTCGCCAATCAGTACCTGACCAAAGGTCGGCAGGTTTACATCGAAGGCCGCCTGCGACAGGAAGAATATACAGATCGTGACGGCAAGACCCGAACCGCGCTTGAGGTCATGGCCAGCGACCTGCAGTTTATCGGCGCGCGCGGAGATGAGCCAGCCGGCGTTTCCGGCAGCGCACCTGCTCCGGCAGCCAGATCGGCAGCCTCGCATAACGAACCAGCGGCGGCGGCAGATGTGTCGGATGATGATATTCCGTTTTGAAGCGGCATCGTCACACGCGGAGAAAATGGGAATGTCGGCGCGCCGACATTCCCATTTTCTCCGTTCCGACAAAATTCTTCCCGGATACCTACTGACTCACTCCAGCCACAACTCCCATATTTCTGATTCTGGTGTACCGCTTTTCCAGCCGTATTTCCGGCTTCATCTGCCCGACCTGTGCCAGCGACTCAGCCAGATCATCCCCCAGCAGTCGCGCGGCTTCATCCCAGTCTTCATGGGCGCCTGACTCAGGCTCACGAATGATCCGGTCAAGCAGTCCTAGCTGCATCAGATCAGTCGCCGTCAGCTTCAGACTCGCGGCAGCCTGCGGAGCCAGCGCCGCATCCTTCCACAAAATGGCGGCGCAGCCCTCAGGGGTAATCACGGAATAAACGGCATTTTCCATCATCCCGACGACATCTCCGACCCCGATAGCCAGCGCCCCGCCGGAACCGCCTTCGCCGGTTACGGTCACAATCACCGGCACACGCAGGCGCGCCATCTCCCTCAGATTCACGGCAATCGCTTCGGCCTGACCGCGCTCCTCGGCGTCAATTCCGAGGTAAGCGCCGGGCGTATCAATCAGCGTAAAAACCGGGCGACCGAACTTTTCGGCAA
>CAYWDW010000118.1:0-10519 GCA_964457105.1 uncultured Heliobacteriaceae bacterium | reverse complement strand
CTTTTGCCTGCTTTATCAGCCTTGACGGCCCACGTCGCGCCCTTGCCATCGTTCAGGCGAATTTCAAACAGCGCGTCAAAATCGCGGTAAATCGTGCCTTTCGGCAGGCCGAGCGCGTCGCCGCTGACCTGCAGCTTGCGATTGTCTTTGCCGTTGGGCATCTTGACCGGCACGATTTTCCAGCTTGTCGGCGCGTTCCAGAGCGACAGGTCATCGAAGGCATCCGAGACTCCGGCTGACGTAATCACGGGTTCGAGCCTGGCCGTGATCGTGCGCGCACCAGGCGTAATCATTTCGCGCACGGCCCAGTCCTGATAACCGAGCAGCGCAACCGACACGGCGTGTTCAGCCGCTGTGTCGAGTTCATACCTGATCGTGACGCGACCATTGGCTTCGACCCTGCCCTTGAGCGCGCCGTCAATCATCACGAGCGCGCCGGGCTGTGACTGCACCGTAATCCGCGCGACTTTGACCAGCGGCAGCGACGGATAAGACAGCCGATCACCGGCGGCCACCGTGCCGAGGTCGTTGTTGAATTCGTCGTAATCAGGATGGCGAATCGTGAGCTTGTGTTTACCCGGCGCGAGGTCGGCAATCGTCACCTGGCCGGTCTTGTCAGCCGTGGCTTTTAACTGATCGTCAATCATCACCTGGGCGGCGTCAGGCAGGTTGACGAGTTTGAGCGTGGCAAACTGCGCGGCCAGTTTCAGCCGGACGGTCGCGGTGGCGCTCAGCGGCGCGGCGGTTTTGCCCGAAGCCGCCGTGTAACCGGGCGCGCTCGCCCTGACGCGATAAGACACGCCGCGTTTGAGCGTGAATTCGGCCTGCCCGCTTTCCTTGTCGGCTTCAGCTTTGGCGATGATTTTGCCGGCGGCATTTTCAATGACGACTTCGCCGGGAATGATCGGATCGAGCACGACGGCCAGCACGCCTTCGGTCGGCTGCTTCGTCACGGTTTTGATGACGATGCGTTCAGTGGCGGCGCGGGCGCGGGCTTTTTCAACCGTCGGACCTTCGACGGTCGTGTAGGAACGCTGCGCCAGCGCGGCTGATGACACCGCCAGGCAGAACCACAGAATCAGCACAGGATTGACAGCTTTCATTGTCCCTTTACCGGTTCATTGACATCTTTGGCGCAGCGGAAGCCGACATAATCAAAAGTTTTCGTCGGCGCGTCATAAAAGCGGTCCGTGGCCGTCTGCTGAATGGCTTTGGTATTGAACGCTCCGCCGCGCATCACCTTGAATCCTTCTTCCGGCTTCGCCGGGCTGCCGGGGTAAGGCCGGTAATCAGATGCCGTCCACTCGGCGACGTTGCCCGCCAGATCCATCACGCCGAACGGACTCGCGCCGTCAGGATAGCTGCCCACGGCGCGGGCCTTGCGATAACCGTCCTCAGCCGCGTTTGAATATCTGGGTCGCCATTCGTTGCCGTAAGGATAGAGCCGACCATCCTTGCCGCGCGCGGCAAATTCCCATTCCTCTTCAGTCGGCAGCCGCTTGCCCGCCCATTGCGCATATGCATTGGCGTCATTCCAACTGACATTGACGACCGGGAAGTTGGCTTCGCCAGGCGGAAATCTGCCGCCGGTCCAGTGGCTCGGCGGCTGACGGCGCGTCTGGCGCACGAATTCGGCGTATTCCTCGTTGGTCACTTCGGTCTTGTCAATGAAGAAAGGCTTGACCGTGACGGGGTGTGCCGGGCCTTCGAACGCGTTGCCGCCATCGCGGCCCATCTGAAACTCACCGCCGGAAATCAGAATCATTCCCTGAATGACGGCAGGCACGGTTTCGCCGTTCGTCGTCGCGCCGCTGCCGCCGGAATCCGTCGAACCGCGTGAAGCGAACTTGTAAATGCCGAATGAAGCGGCCATCAGCACGAGCGCCGCCAGGCCGATGGCGAGCGGCATCTTCGATCCGGCAGGCGCGGCCATCGTGGTCACTTCGGTGCCGGTGTTGCCGGACGGCTGCACGGTTCCGGCCTGTGGCCGGTTGCTGGCGGCGATGCTCGCCTGCCGCGCCACGGTCGGCGTGGCCACAGCGCCTGTGGCAGGGGCAGGCACGCTGCCCGCCGGGCGATTGGTCCGGCCTGGTTGCAGGACGGTGCGCCGCTCACCTGTGGGCGCGGTCTGCCACGCGGCCCTGCCGGTGCGCTCAAAAGCTTCGACGGCGTGCAGAAAATCCTTCGCCGTCTGAAAGCGGCCATCAGGATCTTTTTCGAGCGCCTTGAGGACGATCTTTTCAAGTTCGAGTGAAATGCCCGGATAAATTTCCGACGGGCGCGGCACGGGCAGTTCGATGTGACCGCGCCGGACTTCGTAATCAGAAGTCGCGTTAATGTCGTCCTCAAACGGCACGCGGCCCGTCAGCATTTCATAAAGCACGATGCCGAGCGAATAAATGTCCGACCGCTGATCAAGTTCGCGTCCGCGCGCCTGTTCGGGACTCATGTATTCCGGCGTGCCCGGATTGAAACCGAGCTGCGTGCCGCCCGTGGCGCCGCGCACCTTGACGATGCCGAAGTCAGTGACTTTGACCAGGTCGTCCGGCGTGACCAGGATGTTGGCCGGTTTGAGATCGCGGTGAATGATGCCGACATATTTCTCGCCGTTCTGATCGGCATAGGTGAAATTGTGCGCGTAATCAATCGCTTCGAGGACCTGTCGGAACAATTTGACGGCGCGGTCATCCGGGATCGGGCCGGTCTCTTCGATAATCATCTTGCGCAGGTCGCGGCCCTTGACGTACTCCATCACCATGCAGGTCGCGTCATCATTGGCGATGAAGTCATAAACGCGCACGATATGTGAATTGTCGAGCTGCGACTGAATGAAGGCCTCGCGTTCCAGCCGGACGCGCAGGTGTTCGATCTGCTTCGGGCTGAATTCGTCCGTGCGAATGGTTTTGATGATGACTTCGCGGGCCAGCCGGGTGTGGCGTCCGAGGTAAAGTTCGCCCATCCCGCCTTCACCAAAGCGGCTGATCACCTCGTAATTTCCAATTGTGCGTCCAAGCATAGTCTGATTGCCGACGGTGGATGGT
Source organism: uncultured Heliobacteriaceae bacterium (assembly GCA_964457105.1). Taxonomy (GTDB): domain Bacteria; phylum Acidobacteriota; class Blastocatellia; order RBC074; family RBC074; genus DASRDU01. The sequence continues at coordinate 7,478 of CAYWDW010000118.1, read as the reverse complement.
TGATGGCAGGCGGGCCAGTGCGGTCACCATGCCGCGTGACCAACTTTCAGGCCGCGCGTCCGGTCATCTGCCAGCCACAATCATCCCGTGTTTTTCCTGAAATTCAAAATGCAGTCCTGCCCGCGCAGGGTGATCGTGATGATGTAATTGCCGATGCGAATGCGGTCGCCGTCCTTCAACTGCGCGGACTCGGTGCGCTGTTCATTCAGATAAGTGCCGTTGCTGCTGCCCAGATCAATCAGGTGATAATTCTGCTCGCGTCGGCTGATGGCCGCATGCGTGCGGGAGACATTATCAGCGTCGAGCGGAATGTGACAGTCAGCGCGGCGACCGATGGTCACGGATGAATCATTGAACGGCTGTGTCACGCCTTCTTCGAGGCCGCGCACGACGATGTGCGGCACGGCGACCGCACCGGAATTTTCCAGCGGCGTCGTCTGCCGCGTCACCAGCGCACTGGTGCCGGATGGCGAGCTGAGGCTGACAATCATCACATTGCGCCCAACCCGAATCTGATCGCCGTGATTAAGCTGGGCCTGTTCGATCCGCTCGCCGTTGACGAAGGTTCCGTTGCGGCTGCTGTCCTGAATCAGGAAGCGGCTGCCGGAACGGGTGATCTTGCAATGATGTCGTGAGACGGTTTCGCCGTCGAGGACGATGTCACACTCCTCGCCGCGCCCGACCAGCGCGCTGTGCCGGGGCAGCACCATGCTGGTGCGTCCGGCGCACTCTCCGTCCGCAAAGGTCAGTGAAAGTTCGCTTTCAGGAGCGCTGACTGTAATGCGGCCTTTACTGGCTGGCATGACGTTGATGGATGACAAGCGATGTTAAGGGGCGTTCAGGAACCGACGACCTCAAATTGACGATGCACGCTTCCGGCCTGGCAGTTGGCTGCCGGTCGCAGGATTGCCTGTGCGTGAGACTCTGGCACCCCGGCGGACACTGCGCTTCAGGCGGCGCAAGAGTAACACGACACAACAGATGTGTGCCAGCGCTAACTCGGCAGTGTGGAGCCGTGCGGCGCGGCGAAAAAATCTCTTTTCTTTTTGAAACATCTGACCCTGCGGGGCGTGTAAATGAGCGGTTCCAGACTGGGTGAAGTGTCTTACCTGCTGGAAGCGGATTTCAGATTGTCAGCCGGGCCTTTCGCACTTTGCCCATCGTGACCCAGCCTAGGAAAACCGGTCAGGCAGTCTGCAGGTCAGCTCGCAGCAGTTCAGTCAGATTGGCAAATAAGCTGGCTTCCGATTAAAACCCTGTGGTATAGTGCGCTGGCTTTTGCGGGGCAGATCATTCCCCGCTGGCCTTGCTCCACGGCATCCCGGATTCCAGCCGAACAACCCCACATTCAGCAGATCAAACGGATCAGCACCATTGGGACAGGCGCTGTGATCGCTTTGCGGCAGTTGTTAAGGAAAGATTCTGAATAATGGCTGAGTTTATTTGCAGACTGGGGACTCCGGCGGGTGACATTGTCACCCGCACGCTCGAAGGTCTGAGCGAGGATGAACTGCGGCAGCGGCTGATGACGGAAGGCTATCGCATCTTTGCTGTCGAGGCGACGGGCTTTGCCGCGGGTGTCCGGCTGCGTTCGGCGGGTGCGCGCCGGATCAAAGTCAAAATTGACGACTTTCTGCTTTTCAATCAGCAGCTCGCTGCGCTGCTGCATGCCGGACTGCCGGTGCTGCAATCCATTCAACTGCTGCGGCAGCGTTCGCCCAATCCGCAGATGCGCGAAGTGCTCGGTGATGTCGAAGCCCGCATCAAAAACGGCAGCGCGCTGTCAGAAGCCTTTGAGGCGCAGGGCGAAACCTTCCCGAAAATTTATTGCGCGTCCATCCTGGCCGGTGAACGGTCGGGCAGCCTTGACGAAGTGCTGCGCCGTTACGTCGCCTTTACGAAATCTCTGGTCGGCCTCAAACGCAAGATTCGCGGCGCGCTGACCTATCCGATTATCCTGCTGTGCGCTTCAGCCATCCTGATTACTGTCCTGACCACGTTTGTGATTCCGCGCTTCTCGACGATTTATGAAAACGTCGGGTCGCAGTTGCCGATGATTACGGTCGTCGTGGTCGGCGTCTCGAATGCGGTGGCAACCAATATCTGGTGGCTGCTGCCGGCGCTGCTGGTGGCGGGTTTTCTGTTTTATTCGTGGTGGCGCACTGAAAACGGACGGCGCACGGTTGACCGCGCCGTGCTGAAGCTGCCGGTCATCGGCAACCTCGTGCGGCAGATGACGACCGCGCAGTTTTCGCGCAGCCTGTCAACGCTGCTCGCCGGCGGCATTACCCTGGTCGAAGGGTTTCAGATTGCGCTGCAGTCCATCACCAACCGCGAACTGCTGCGTTCGGCTGAACCGGCGCTGGCGAAAATCCGCGAAGGCAAACCATTCACGGACAGCCTGGCCGCTGCCGGGTGGGTGCCGGAACTGGCGATTGATATGATGGGCGTCGGCGAACGTTCCGGTTCGCTGCGCGAAATGCTTGATGAGGTGTCAGGCTTTTACGACGCCGAAACCGAAGTCACGCTCGGACAACTGACCACCTTCATCGAACCGGCGATTCTGATCACGATGGGCGGCATCGTCGTGACCATCCTGCTGGCGATTTACCTGCCGCTGCTGCAAATGGTCAGCAAGGCCGGGTCAGGCGGCTGAAACGCAACGGATGATTGAAACGCCGGCCTCAAATGTGACTTCGTTGTTCGGAAAATAAGCAATCATGACTCCGACTCTGACCACAGAAAAAGTTGATGTGAGCGCCGAGCGCCTGGCGGCGGAAAAGCTGGCGCAGCGTTACCGCCTGCCGTTTGTGGCGCTCGATGAATATCCGGTTGATTACGCGCTGGTGCAGTCGCTGCCGGTGGATCTGATGCTGCGGAACAAATTCATTCCGCTGCGGCGCGAGAACGGTCATCTGACGATTGCGATGGCCGACCCGGCGGACCTGCTGCTGCTCGACGAACTCAGGGCGCAGTTGCGCGCGCAGATCAGGGTTGAGGTCGCCACGCTCTCGGCCATTGAAACCGTGCTGCGCAAGGGCGACGCCTCCAAGCGCGTGCTGGATGAAGCGACCGAGGGCTTTCGCGCTTCGCTCGTCAGAGACACCGATCAGGGCGAAGAGGTCGTGGACCTCGAACGGCTCTCAAGTGATGCCGAAATGTCGCCGATTATCAAACTGGTGGACACGATTGTGTTCACCGCGCTGGAGCGACGCGCCTCGGATATTCACATTGAAACGCGCGAGCAGGACGTCATGGTGCGTTACCGGATTGACGGGGCGCTTTACGAGGCGATGCCGCCGATTGACATTCAGCACCATCAGACGATCATTTCGCGCATCAAGGTCATGTCGGAACTCGACATTGCCGAACGCCGCATTCCGCAGGACGGGCGCTTCAGAATGCGCATCAAGGGGCGGCGCGTTGACTTCCGCGTCTCAATCATTCCGTCGGTGCACGGCGAGGATTCGGTGATCCGTATTCTCGACAAGGAACAGATCAACGAATCGTTCAAGGATCTGAAACTGGAAGTCGTCGGGTTTGATCCGGCGCTGCTCGTGCGCTTTCGCCGCTTCATTCACGAGCCTTACGGCATGGTGCTCGTCACGGGGCCGACCGGTTCCGGCAAGACGACGACGCTTTATGCCGCGCTCAACGAGATCAAAAACGACGAGGACAAGATCATCACGATTGAAGACCCGGTCGAATATCAGTTGCGCGGCATCACGCAGATTCAGGTCAATGAAAAGAAGGGCCTGACCTTTGCGCGGGGCTTGCGTTCGATTCTGCGTCACGACCCGGACAAGATCATGGTCGGTGAAATCCGCGACACTGAAACGGCGCAGATTGCCATCAACTCGGCGCTGACCGGGCACCTCGTCTTCACGACCGTTCACGCCAACAACGTGATTGACGTGATCGGGCGTTTTCTGAATATGGGCATTGAGCCTTATAACTTCGTGTCGGCGCTCAACTGCGTGCTGGCGCAGCGGCTGATTCGCACGCTCTGCCTGCGTTGTCGGCGGCAGTATCAGCCGGACGATGACGAGCTGCACGAATCAGGATTGAAACCGGAAAAACATCGTGATCGGGTTTATTACACCAGTGTCGGCTGCGAAATCTGCAACCACACCGGCTATCGCGGACGCACGGCCATCCACGAATTACTGGAAATGTCCGACAACATTCGGGAACTCATCATTGCCCGCAAGCCCGGCTCCGAAGTCCGTCGTGCGGCGGTCACCGAAGGGCTTGGCTCGTTGCGCGAATCCGCCGTGCGCCTGGTGTTTGAGGGCCAGACCACGCTGCATGAGATTAACCGTGTCACCTTTGTCGAGCCGGTCGGCTGAGGGTGACTGATGAATCTGATTCTGGAACCTGCGGCGACCGGCAGCGTTGATTCAGTCAGCAGTTGTTGTGTGACAAGCCATGACCCCACCGTCAGCCCTCGCGGTTGCTTGCACTGTCGAACTGAATCAGCGCAGACACATCGCAGATTCTGTCAGACAATCGTGAGCAGGACACACCATTGTCTGCCCTTTGAAACACCCGCAGATTCAGCGGACGCGCGCCCCGTCCCTGAGGCGGCCTGGCCTGGCACCGCCAGACTTTCAGTGCGCTACAGTTTCAGGCTCTGTCGAGCATAACTTAGAGCGAAGGTCACTATGAACCAACACCGTAGTCTCAAGTTCAACCAAATCCTCACCATTCTTCTGATCATCTGCCTTTCGCTTCCCGGCTCTGCCTTTGGCCGACCCATCGGCGGCAAGGGCAAGAAGAATTTCGACCAGGGTAAAAAACACGAAGTCGCTCAGCGCTGGGACGAAGCGGCGCGGGAATTTGCTCAGGCTGTCGCGGCTGATCCGGGGAACCCCGAATACCGCCTGCACCTGCTGAAATCGCTGCAGAACGCGGCGCTCATGTTTATGAAGCGCGGCGATGAACTGCTTCAGCAGAACGATGCGGCGGGCGCATACAACAATTATCGCCAGGCTGCCGCTTACGATCCGACCAACGAACTGGCCAGACTCAAGATGGAGCGGATCATCGAACAGCAGAAGGCCGCGGCGAGCGGCGTCGAACCGCTCAAGGTCAATGCCTCAGGTAATGTCATGGCTGGCGCGACGCTCGAAACCGTCTCAAGGCCTCAGCGCCCCGGCGAGATCTATCAGAACGTGGCGTACAAGGACACCAAATTCAAAACGCTGGTGTCGAGCATTGCCGGGCAGCTTGGCATGAACGTGATTATGGATGAAACGGTCAAGGACACGCCCGTTTCGCTCAACCTGCAGAACACGACGCTGCCGAAGGCGCTCGACAACCTGCTGATGATGACCAAACACACGTTCGAGGTCATTGATCGCAAAACGATTTTTGTCTACCAGGACAATCCGACCAATCGGCAGCGTTACGAGCGGCTCTTTTTCAAGACCTTCTACCTCGGCAATGCCAACCCGGACGATGTCAGCCGCATGGTCACGCAACTGCTGACCGGCACGGCCAAGCAGGCCATCACGCTCAAGAATCAGAATGCGCTCGTCGTGCGCGCTTCGCGGGCCGATATGCAGGCCATCCAGTACATCATCAGCATGCTGGACAAGAGCCGCCCCGAAGTCGTCATTGACGTCGAAATTTACGAAGTCTCGCAAAACAACCTGCTCCAGATCGGTAATCAGATTGCCACCAGTTCAGGCACGCTTGGCGCTTCGACTGAAAAAAGGCCGGTCTATGACAAGGATGGACGGGTCGTTAAGGATAACAGCGGCAACCCGGTGCTGCAGGACGTTTCGATTCCGGCCACCGCCATTGCCAGCCTGACCAATCTGGGCGGCTTCAACGGCAGCCTGGGCAAGAATCTGGTGGGCGCGGCGGTGCTGGGCGCTTCTTCACTTTCACCATTTGGCCTGCTGGCGCTGCCGCCCACGACGCTGAGCCTGCTGCAGTCAAAGGGCAATACGGTGCGCCTGGACGGCACGCAGGTTCACGCGCTCGACGGTGAAACCAACGAAACCAAGATCGGCAAGAAAGTCCCGATCAGCCTTGGGGCGCAATTGCCCAGCTATGTCGGAGCACCGACAGCGGTCCCCTCGGCAGTCGGGGGAGCCGCCGGAGCGGTCAACGGACTCGCCGGCGGACTGCTGGGCGGTTACGGTGGTTACGGCGGCGGCTATGGTTACAGCAGCATTCAGTACCAGGATGTCGGTCTGGTCATCAAGGTGACGCCGAGCATCTCGAATGACGGCACGGTGCAGATCAAGATGGATCTGACTTCAAGCGGCGTCGAACAGTCGGCAACGGCTGAAGAAAGACTGACCCCGACCATCACGCAGCGGTCGCTGTCCACGATTGCGCGCATTCCCGATGGCAAGACTTCGGTCGTCGCCGGAGTCAAGCAGCAGTCGAATGGCAACACCCGCACCACGATTCCGGTGCTGGGCATGGTGCCGATTCTCGGACGATTCTTCACCACCCCCAGGCAGGAAAGCGGCACCAGCGACATTATCATCACCGTCACGCCGCACATCATTCGTTCCGCGGGCATCAACCGCGAAGACCACCTTGCGCGCTTCATCGGCACGCTCGGCGGCGGCAACAACATCAGCATGGAAGAAGTCGTCAGCCAGGCGCAGGCTGAGGAAGAACATGAACGCCGGATGATTGCGGCGGAAAGAAACAACCAGGGTGGCCAGCCGGTCCTGACGCCGCCGGGCGATTCCGCGCTGCTCGCCGTCACGACTGAACCGAAACTCAATCCGCAGCCGCAGGTGCAGGTTGTCAACGGCCCGCTTCCAAATCCGTCTCAGGAGCAGATCGCTGGTCTGACGCAGCCGCCGCGTCTCACGCCGGTCAGTCAGCCGGCCACGACGCCGACGCCGACCCCGGCAGTGGCCAGTCCGAATGCCCGCAAGCCGGTGCAGAACGCTTCAGCGCCGCCGGTGAGCAATGTCATCGTCAACGAATCAAGCCCTTCATCAACCGGAACTCCGCAGACCTTCGATGCGACCGACGAACAGAAATTCGAAGTTCCGGCGGGACCTGACCAACCGGTTCAGCCAGCCCGCCTGGCCCCGATGAAGCGGCCCGAAAATATCGAGAAGATGCGGCGCGAAGGAGAAGCCCGCGTGGCCAGAGAAAAGGAAGAGGCGGCAAAGAATCCTGAGAAAGCCCGCGCTGAGGCCGCCCGGCAGAAGGCCATTGATGATGAAATGATCCGGCAGTATATGAAGGACATTCCGAAACCGCCGAAGAGCGTTCAGCCGGCGACGATCCAGCCGGGCGGCAGCAGCCAGCCCAAAGCTCAACCCGGCGCTCAGCCGACGGCCAAACCTGCCGACAGCAAATCCGGCACGGGTGACGCCTCAAAGGCTGCTGCCGAACCGTCAAAGGCTGGCGCTGAAATCGTCGAACTCAGCATGATGCCGACGACGATCAAGGGTCAGGTGGGCAAATCGTTCATCGTCGTGCTGGCGCTTGACGGC
>CAYWDW010000117.1:4861-10535 GCA_964457105.1 uncultured Heliobacteriaceae bacterium | reverse complement strand
GTACCGCTTCCGGGCGCACGCGCCTGCAAACCGCGATAACCTTTCCGCAGGATCGGATGGCTGACAGCGGTCCGGCTGAAAAGCCGGGAGACAGTCCCGCGCCCTTGACAGGCTGGCCGGACGGGAAATAATGCGTGCTGTCGTCACAACAAACTCTGCACACGTTGACCCTGAACTTCTGAACCTGCGGGCCGTCGTCAGTTCACTGTGGCGTGCCTCGCGTCTCAGCCGCTTATGAAAAGAACAATCCTGCTGATTACTGCCCTGCTGACGGTCTGCTGTCTGCTTGCTTTGGCGACTTCGGCGCAACGTCGTCTGACCGAAGCGCTGCACGGATTCAGCGCCAGGCAAACTGCAACGTCGGCGACTACCAATCAGGCTGCGCGCCAGACGCCGCGCGGCAGTACGCCGGAAACGCGGCCTGATTTCGATCTGCGCTTTGGCTACACTCGGTCGCTTGAAAATCCTCCCGATGCGGCAGCGGCCTTGCTGAATCGCAATCGCGCGCAAAGCGCCGGGCGACAGGCGGCCACAACTTTCAGGTTGCAGCGTGAACAGCCGACTGTGCAGGTGCGCTGGAGTTCGCTTTCAGGCACGCCGTCGCGGTTGTGGAGTGATCGTGAGGCGCTCAGCGCGCCCGACCGGGGCGATGCCGAAGCGGTGGCGCGGCAGTTTCTGAAGGTCAATGACGATCTGTTCCGGCTCAGCGCAGGTGAAGTTGACGAACTGAAAGTGACGCGGCGTGACCAGACGGCGCACAACGGTGTGACGCATCTGACGCTGCAACAGCAGGTCGCGGGCATTGATATTTTTCAGGGCGATTACGCGCTGCACCTGGACCGCGCGGGGCGGGTGATGGCAACGAGCGGCGAACTGATTCCTGACGCAGGCCGCCTGATCTCAGCCCGGCAGCCGCGACTTCAGGCGACCGAGGCATTGCGCCTTGCCGCGCAGAATGCGGGCGCGACATTCAGCGGGACGGCGGCGTGGCGACAGGTTCCAACTGGCGACGATCAGCGCCAGGAATTTGAGCGGGGCACGGATTTTGGCGGGACGGTGGCGGCCCGGCTGGTCTGGTTTCCGCTGACCGGCAGGCAGTTGAGGCTGGCGTGGGAACTGCTGCTGCCGCTGCGCGAGACGCCCGATTATTATCTGCTGGTGATTGACGCCGACCGCGGGACGCTGCTCTTTCGGCACAACCTGACGAGTTATGACGAAAATCCGCTGAAGCCGCACGGCCCGGTTTACGCGAAGGAAAGCCCGCGCCCGAACCTGCCGCGCACGAGCGCTTCGCCGGCGGTGGTCGAGCGCGAAGACCGGCCTTTTCACGCCGAGCCTTACAATGGCCGCACCACCTTTGACACCGCCGACAAACATTACGACTGGTGGGCCGGAAAAACCGCGAGCAATCTGAGCAGCAACAATACGAACACCTATCTGGATCGTGACGCGACGCCCAATCAGCCGGATGACCCGCGCCTCGCTGCGCCCGACGGCAACTTCACTTTTCCGATTGACCTGACACAGTCGCCGCTGACTGAGAACAATCAGAAAGCGGCGCAGGTCAATATGTTTTACTGGGTGAATCGTTATCACGACATTCTTTATTCCTTCGGCTTCACTGAAGCGGCGGGCAACTTTCAGGCCGACAATTTCGGCCTCGGCGGTCTGGGCAGCGATGCCGTCAATGCTGAAGCTCAGGATGGCAGCGGGAAGAACAATGCCAATTTTTCATCTCCGCCGGATGGCACGCCGGGCCGCATGCAGATGTACCTGTTTGACGGCACGCCGCAGCTTGACGGTGATCTCGATCAGACCGTCGTGCTGCACGAACTGACGCACGGCCTGAGCAGCCGGCTGGTGGGCAATGCGCGCGGGCTGACCGGCACGCAGGCGCGCGGAATGGGCGAAGGCTGGTCGGATTTCGTCAGCCTCGCGCTGATGGTCGGTGAAAGTGATGACCCGAACGGCGTCTATCCGCACGGGCAGTATCTCATCAGGGATTACACCAACGGCATTCGCCGCTATCCCTACAGCACTGATCTGAGCGTTTCGCCGCTGACCTTCAAAGATTTCAGAATGAGTTTTGAGGTGCACGACATCGGCGAAATCTGGTGCAGCGCGTTATGGGAAATGCGCGCGCTGCTCATCAAAAAATACGGTGCGCGCGAAGGGCAGCGCCAGAGCCTGCAACTGGTCGTGGACGGGCTGAAGCTGACCCCGACCGCGCCGACCTTTCTGGATGCGCGCGATGCCATTCTGGTCGCTGACCGCGTCAACAATGCCGGGGGGAATCAGTGCCTGATCTGGCAGGCCTTCGCCAAACGCGGGATGGGTTTCGGGGCAAGCACCAAAAACGGCGGCGATGCCGCGCCGGTTGAATCAACGGACAATCCGTTTTATTGCAGCGACACCGGCATGCTGCGGCTCGACAAAAACAGCTACGTCGCGGATGAAACCATCAGCATTGCGCTCGGTGACGCCAATGCGGTCGGCAGCATTGCCGTGCAGGTGTCAAGCACGGTCACGGGCGATGCTGAAACTGTGACGATGACGCCGCAGCCGGGCATTCCCGGCAGCTACACGGGCAGCGTCAGACTGGTCTCAGGCAGCGCCCGGCCCAATGACGGACTGATTCAGGGGCGCGCCGAGCGCAGCGATCAGATTGTGGTCGTTTACAACGATCCGGCCACGGTGGGCGGCAATCCCGCGCAAATCAGCGCCACCGTCAAAGTGACCCGCGAACAAACATTTTTTGAAGACAATCTCGAACGCGGCAATCAGGGCTGGCTGGTCACAGGTAACTGGGCGCTGACGACTGAACGCGCCGCTTCGGGGCGGTTCAGTTGGACTGATTCGCCAGGCACCACCTATCCCGGCGACTCCGACACCAGGCTGACCTCGCGCCTCTTTGATCTGACGGGGCTGAGCGAGGTGACGCTGACCATCGCGCACAGTTATGACCTCGAAGAGGATTATGATTTCGCCCTGGTTGAATATTCGACCGATGACGGCGCGACGTGGCATGAGGCCGCGAGCTTCACGGACGAGCAGGACGATTTCAAACAGGCGCGCATCAGCCTGGCCGGGCTGGATGGTCAGGCGCGCGCCCGCTTTCGCTTCCGGCTGCTGAGCGATCAATCGGTCACGGGTGATGGCTGGTACATTGATGACATCCGGCTGATTGCGCGGGCCACGGGCGCGGCAGCCGCCGGGCCGGGTGGAACTGCAGACCCTGTGATAACGGCGATTGCTCCGGCCTTCGGGACGCCCGCAGGCGGCACGAAGGTGACGATCAGCGGGCGGAATTTCACCGAGAATGACAACGCTTCAGTGACTTTTGACGGCGTGGCCGCAACCGGCGTCAACGTCCTCAGCGGGACGACGCTGACGGCCATCGCGCCTGCTCACGCCGCAGGCCCGGTGACGGTGCGTGTGACCTGTCGCAATCGTCAGGCCGCGCTGCCGGGCGGATTTACTTATTACGCGGCGGGCAGCGGCGGCGCGACTCCGACGCTGACGACGCTGTTTCCGAATACCGGGTCGGTCAGCGGCGGCACGGCAGTCACGCTGATTGGCGCGAACTTCACGCCTGAAAGCCGCGTGGTCTTTGGCAGTCGTGACGCGACGACGACTTACATCAATGCACAGACGCTGCGAGTCCTCACGCCGCCGGGAACTGCTGCCGGGGCGGTCAGCGTCATCGTTTTCAATGGCATGGCGTCGGCCTCGCTGTCCAACTTTTACAACTACGTGGCGAGTTCGCCGCCGCAGGTTCAGATGCTCAGTCCCGCCGGCGGTGAAGTGCTGTATGCCGGCGGCACGGTCAGCGTGCGCTGGCAGTCATCTGATGACCGCGCGGTGGTGCGGCATCGCGTCGCGCTGATGCGCAATACGGGATCGGGCTTCGCGCTGATTTCGACGCTGGCGGCTGACCTCGGCGGCGATGCGCAATCATTCACCTGGACGATTCCGACCGGCGTTGAAGCGACCGACAAAGCCCGCCTCAGCGTGCGTGCCGTTGATGATGAAGGCGCCGAGACCGAAGCCGTTTCGAGCAGCGATTTGACGCTCGTGCGTCGCTGGGAATCGGTCGCGCCGCTGCCGATAGCATTGAACCGGGTGCAGGTGACGACGGACGGCAAATATCTTTACGCCATTGGCGGGCGCGTGACCACTTCGTCAACTTCAACGGCGACTCTGGTGCAACGCTTCGATCCGGCGGCGGCGACCCCGGCCTGGTTTTCTGACACGCTGACGCCAATGCCCGCCGGGCTGAACGGCAGCGAAGCGGTCTATCTTGACGGGAAGATTTACATTCCCGGCGGCGTGAATAATGCGGTGCAACTGAGCGCGAAGCATTACGCCTACGACGTGGCCGCGAATACGTGGGCTGAAGTTGCCGACCTGCCCGTCGGGGCTTTTCTGGAAGCAGTCGCGGCTGATCCGGCGCGGGGCGTTTATTACCACACGGGCGGCTTGCAAAGCATCAGCGCGGCAGACGGTGCGACCACCGTGTGCAGTTACGATCCGAAGACGAACACGTGGACCGACCTGCCGCCGATGAAAACCGCGCGCTTCGGTCATCGGGCCGCAGTGATTGAAGGCAGGCTGTATGTGTATGGCGGCCTGGGGCCGGATGCCGGGCTGGATTCGGGCGAGGTGTTTGATTTCACGGCGCGGCAGTGGTCGCCCATCGCTGCATCGGGACGCCCGCGAATGTCTGCCTTTGCTTTCACGGGCAGCGATCAGGCGGGCAATCCGCTCTGGGTGACGGTGGGCGGGCAGGTGCCGGGGACGACGGCGCTGATTGCAGGCGCTGATGCTTATGACGTGCGCGGCAATCGCTGGATCACGCTGGACAATTCCTATCAGATGTTCACCCCGCGTTCGCTCGGCAGCGGCGCTGTATTGGGCGATTATTTTTACGCGGTCGGCGGCCTGGCCGGCGGCAGCAGCAGCAATGCCTGCGAGCGGCTGCGCATCAGTAACCTGTCGTTGCAGCAGTCCGATCAGGCGCCGGTGGTCGCGGTGCCTGCGGCGCAGGTAGCCATTCCAGGCGTCGAAATTTCATTCACGGTTTCAGCCGATGACCTGGGTTCAGGCGTGCCGGTGACGCTGGCGGCTGCCGGACTGCCTGAGACTGCCGTGTTCACGCCGGTCTCGACGACCAGCAACAGCGCGCGCGGCACTTTCAAATGGACTCCGGCGCAGGGCGATGTCGGCAGGGCTGTCGCCGTCACCTTCACAGCGGCTGACGGACGGCTCAGCGATACCAAAGTCGTCAGCATTCGCGTCGTGGCGGCGGGCGCGGCAACCGCTGTCGGCGCGGCTGATTACCGGCAGGGGCAGCTCGCGGCTGATTCAATCGTCGCGCTGTTCGGCACGAATCTGGCCATCCGCACCCAGGACGCCCAGGCGCAGCCGCTGCCTTACGACATTGCGGGCACCACCGTGACCGTCAACGGCGTTCCGGCGCAACTGTTCTTCGTCTCGCCGACGCAGCTCAATTTCGCTGTGCCGTCAGGATTGCAACCCGGCCCGGCGGCGATCATCGTCAGCAATCCGGCGGGCAGTTATGCTTACGGCACGATTGAAATTGTCGCGGCTTCACCGGCGCTCTTTACGCTCGATGCGTCGGGCCGGGGCGATGCGGCGGCGCTCGCCACAGCTG
>CAYWDW010000117.1:0-4851 GCA_964457105.1 uncultured Heliobacteriaceae bacterium | reverse complement strand
CACAGTTGACGGCATGACTTATCAGCCGCCGCCGTTTGATGTGACCGTCAACGGCAGGCCGAATATTCTGGTGCTGTTCGGCACCGGCTTTCGCAACACTCCGGCGGCGCGGCCCGATGACGACAACGGCGTTGCCGAAGCCGTGACCGTCACGATTGATGGCAAACCCGCGAATGTGCAGTATGCCGGAGCGCAGGGCGGTTTCAGCGGCCTCGATCAGCTCAACATCGAACTGCCGGCATCGCTTGCCGGTCAGGGCCTGCGCCGCGTCGAAGTGCTGATTAAGGCAGGCAACACCGCCGCCAACGCGGTCACGATTCAGATTCGATAGCTCGTGGTCCTGGAAAAGCCGGAAGAGAGATGACGAAACACACGGAAATAACGGAAGGAACGGAAAGTTTCAGCCTTTGTGCTGCTTCCGTGTGTTCTTTTATTTCCGTTTGTACCGTCATCTCTCTTCCGGCTTTTCCATCGCTTATCCAGGCGCGGATGGTCAGCGAAGTTTTTGCTTGACGCGACATGCCCGGATCACTAAGCTGCACGCGGTCGTTCATTGAATCAGCCAGCGCCCCAGAAATAACTGATCTCATCGCCCTGCCAAATTACTACCTCAGAAAGCACGTCCCCGCAGCCTGACAATCTGATTGCCATCATGGTGTCTCGCAACCCGTCACCGTTGCTGTCGTGAAGTTCATGGCGCACCTGCCGCCCTGGTCAGGATCGCTTCCACCAGAAATTTTACATGAAGTTATTGATGCCGTCGGCCATCGTCGGCTGTGGTTTGTTGTGTGTCGTGATCGGCCTGGCGGCTCAGCCACGCTCAGCCGGTGCGCTGCTGCGCTTTGTCAGGTCACAGTCTCCGTCAGTCAGTCCGCAGCAATCATCCGAATCAAAACGCCCGCACGCCAGAGAACACCGCCGGGAAAATTTTGACATTCGCGCCACGCACCAGCGCGCGCTTGACGCGCGGCCCGCAGCGACCGCCGCGAAAAATCGCCCGCCGCAGGCCGACAAGGCTTCAGTGTCACATTCAGACGCCGGGTTGCAGGTGCGCTGGAGTTCGCTGACCGGCACGGCAAGCCGCGTCTGGAACTGGCAGCAGCCGGTCAGTGATGCTGCCCCTGAAGATGCCGAAATCAGCGCGCGCCGCTTTCTCAGCGAACGCTCGGACCTGTTCCGGCTCGATCAGCGCGAAGTTGACGAATTGAAACTGACGCGCCGCCACCGCAGCGCGCCGGGCGGCGTGACGCATCTGTCATTGCAGCAGCAGGTCCATGGCATCGAAGTCTTTCAGGGCGAAATGTCGCTGCACCTTGATCGTCAGGGCGCAGTCATTGCTGCGGACGGCGAACTGATGCCGGCAGCCGCAGGCAAAGTTGTCTCGGCGCGTCCGGCGCTGTCAGCCGCTGCGGCATTGCAATTTGCTGCGCGCGATGCCGGAGCCGAAATCGGCAATCTGACGGCTTCACGGCGGCAGGCCGACCGCGCCGATGCCGCGCAGACGTTTGAGGCCGCCGCGGGTTTTGACCGCGCCGTCGAAGCGCGCCTGGTTTACTTTCCGGTCAGCCGCGATCAGTTGCGGCTCGGCTGGCAGTTCGTGCTGTGGCTGAAGGATGCGCCCGATGTTTACCTGTCGGTCATTGATGCCGAGCGCGGGTCGCTGCTTTATCGTTACAACCTGACGGCGTATGAAGAAAATCCGCTGAGGCCGCACGGGCCTGTCTTGACAGGCGAAAGTCCGCGTCCGAACCTGCCGCGCCGCGCCGCGCTGCCTGGCCCGGCGGAACGAACTGATCTGCCGTTTCACGCAGCGCCATTCAACGGGCTGCCGACCTTCGGCGCAGGCGATGTGCATTTTGACTGGTGGGGCGGGCTGCCGGCTGACAACCTGACCAGCAACAATGCGAGCGTGGCGCTCGACCTGGATGCTGACAATCTGCCCGATGCGCCGCTGCTCAACGCGGCTGACGGCAATTTCACTTTTCCGCTCGAGCTGAGCCGGGCGGCGACCGATGACGACAATCAGCGGGCCGCGCAGGTCAATCTGTTTTACTGGATCAATCGTTATCACGACATTCTCTATTCCTTCGGCTTCACTGAAGCGGCGGGCAACTTTCAGGTGCGCAATTTCAATCGCGGCGGGCTGGAAGGCGATGCCATCGCGGGCGATGTGCAGGACGGCAGCGGGACGAACAACGCCAACTTCACGACTCCGCCCGATGGCGGCGCGGGGCGCGCGCAGATGTATTTGTGGGGCAACTCGCAGACGGACAGCGCGCTGGATCAGACAGTGATTCTGCACGAGCTGACGCACGGGTTGACGAACCGGCTGGTGGGCAATGCGACGGGCCTGGGCGCGCTACAGTCGGCGGGGATGGGCGAAGGCTGGTCAGATTATTTTGCGCTCGCGCTGCTCGCGCAGCCGGACGATGATCTGCACGGAGCTTATCCGCTGGCGCAATATGTCAGCGGCAATTATCAGCAGGGCCTTCGTCATTACCCATACAGCACTGACCTGCAAATCAATCCGCTGACGTTCGGCAAACTTGCGCGCAACACGCAGGTGCATGCGGTCGGTGAAATCTGGTGCAGTGTGTTGTGGGACGTGCGCGCCGCGCTGATCGAGCAGCACGGTTTCAGCGCAGGTCAGCGGCAAAGCATTCAACTGATTGTGGACGGACTGAAGCTGACGCCGCGCACGCCTTCATTCATCGAAGCGCGCAACGCCATCCTGCTCGCCGACCGCGTCAATAATGGCGGCGCGAACCAGTGCATTCTGTGGCAGGCCTTTGCGCGACGCGGCCTGGGTTATTCAGCCAGCACGAGCGACGCGACTGATCCCGCGCCCGTCGAAGCCTTCGACACCGTGCCCTGGTGCAGCGATAGGGCCAGCCTCAGGCTTGATAAAGACAGTTACCTGAACGGTGAAACGATGCAGCTTGCGCTGAGCGATCACAACGCCGCCGAGCCGGTCAAAGTGCAGCTCAGCAGTTCAGTGACGGGCGATACTGAAACGCTCGCGCTCACCAGGGATGACGACACGCCGGGCCGCTTTATCGGCGCGATGCGCGTGGTGGCGGCGCGGGCCGTAGCGGGCGATGGTGAATTGCAGGCGGCGGTTTCAGCAGGCGATCAGCTCACGGTGACTTATCACGATGCCAGCAATGATGCCGGCGGGTTTGATGATCTGCGCGTGAGTTCAGTCGTCGCCCGCGAAAAGACAGTCTTTGAGGACACGGTTGAATCAGGCAATCAGGGCTGGCTGACGAATGGCGCGTGGGGCATCACCGGCAGTCGCGCCGTGTCGGGCACGCATTGCTGGACGGACAGTCCGGGGCGCAATTATGACAACGCTGAAAGTGCGTGGCTGGCTTCGCCGCTGTTTGATCTGAGCGGGCTGAGCGAAGTGACGCTCAGCTTTGCGCACAGCCTGCTGCTGGATAACGGACTGGATGCGTGTCTCGTTGAATATTCAACCGATGATGGCGCGACGTGGCAGCGGGCGCAGGCGTTCAATGTGACGCAGCCTGAATTCAGTCCGGCAAAAGTGAGGCTGCGCGGGCTTGACGGGCAGGCGCGGGCGCGTGTGCGCTTCCGTTTGCAAAGCGACCTGCAGGGCGCGGCTGATGGCTGGTACCTTGATGACATTCGGATCACGGCGCGCTCGGCCAATCCGGCCATCGTGCCGCCGCAGTCGCCGCCCGCGCCGGTCATCGCTTCAGTCAGTCCGGCTTTCGGTTCGCCTGCGGGCGGGACGCCGGTCACGATCAGCGGCGCGAACTTTACCGATGATGCCGACGTGGTGGTGAGCTTTGATGGCGTGCGCGCTTCAGCGGTCAGGGTGTTGAGCAGCACGACGCTGACGGCGACGACACCGGCGCATTTGCCCGGCGCGGCAACGGTGCGTGTGGCCGGTCGCAACGGCGAAGCGGCGCTGGCCGAAGGCTTCACCTGGTTTGCCGGCAGCACGGCGGTTCCGGCGCTGTCGGGCCTGAATCCGGCATCGGGTTCGGTGCGCGGCGGGACGGTGGTGACGATCTTTGGCGCGGGGCTGACGCCTGAAACTACAGTGCAGTTTGGCGCGCAGAAAGCTGCCGTGACCTTTATCAATGCGCACACGCTGCGCGCCGTCACGCCGCCATCAGCAGGCGCGGGCAGGGTTGATGTCACGGTCGGCCAGGTTGTCGCTGACGTGTCAGCTTCAGCGACGCTGCCCGGCGCTTTCAGTTACGTTGCAGCAACGCCGCCACAGGTTACGGTGCTGACGCCTGGTGGCGGTGAAACTTTTTATGCCGGCAGCACGGTCAGCGTCGCCTGGCGTTCAGCCGACGATCAGGCGCTCTCAAGACACCGCGTCAGATTGTGGCGCGACGTGGCAGGCGCGCGGCAACAGGTTTATGAAATTGCGGCTGACCTGGATGGTGACACGCAATCGCTGGCGTGGGCGATTCCATCTGACCTGAGGCTTGAGCAGGCGTGCCTGAGCGTGATGGCCATTGATGACGCAGGCGCCGAGACCGAAGCTTTCAGCAGCGGTTATTTCACCATTGCGAAACGCTGGGAAGCAGCCGCGCCGTTGCCGGTCACGATGCAGGAATTTGCGGTCGTCAGCGATGGCCGTTTTCTTTACACCATCGGCGGACGAGCGACCGGCGATGCCGCCACTGCGCTCAATACCTTTCAGCGCGTCGAACCGGAAGCAGCGCGCCCGGTCTGGAAGACCACCGGCATCGCGCAGATGCCGGTGGCCGAAAGCGGCGCGGGCGCGGTCGTGCTGGGTGGCCGTATTTATGTGCCGGGCGGGCTTGGCGCCAATAACCGGACGATGGTCCGGCAGCAGGTTTACGACAT
>CAYWDW010000116.1:1093-10556 GCA_964457105.1 uncultured Heliobacteriaceae bacterium | reverse complement strand
TCGCGGCCCGGTGGCCGTGGTGGTCAGGGCCGCGGCTGACGTGGGCGTGATTCGCCTCGATGCGCCAAGCGCCGTGACGACGGGGTGCAACTTCGATTATCAGGTTGTGGTGGCCAACAGCGGGCCGTCATCTGCGACCAATGTCGTCGTGAACAGCAAACTGCCTGCCGGTGTGGCGGCGCTTTCAGCCGCGCTGTCAAATCCGACGCTCGGCAGTTGCGCCATCAGCGCCGACAAATCGTCAGTCACCTGCGCCATCTCTGAACTGAAGGCCGAAGGCCCGACTTCGGTGGTCGGCGTGACGGTGACGGCCTCGGCCAGCATTACCGGCACGATCAACATTCCGGCGACGGTGAGGGCTGCTGAGCCTGATCCGAATTCAACCAATGACAGCGCCAATCGTCCGGCCACCGCGCAGAAGGGTGACAGCCGACTGCTCGTCACGCTCGAAGGCGGCGGTTCGACGCTTGAATTCGGGCCGGTGACGGCAGGCTCAACTCCGACCGGCAACCCGGTGACGCGCACCTTTATCGTGGAAAATCCGGGGTGCGCTCCAGTGGCGTTGAGCCGCAACTCACTGCGCCGCATCGGGACTGATGTGACCAATGGCAAGATCAATCCGGCCAAAGCTGATGACAGCCGCAATTTCTCAGTCAGGCTGATCAGCGCCATCAATCCTGATGATCCAGGCACGGATTTCCCGCAGGGCGCCTCAGTCACGATTCCCGGTGGCGGGCGGCAGCGGTTCCGCATCGCGTTTGCCCCGGTCATTCCTGACTTTGCAGGGGCCAACACCAGTCTGGCGGCCAGCCAGGTGCTGCCTGACGTGCTGACTTCGCAACTCGTGCTGGCGCAGTCGGGCCTGGCCGATCAGGTGACGGTCGGGCTGACGGGCCGGGTCAGCAACGTGCTGCAACTCCTCTCGGTGCCGTCCTCAATTGCGCCGCCTGACCAGGCGATTGCGAGCCAGGCCGGGGCGAATGATGGCGAAGCGAGCGGGCCGGTGCGGCTCATCTCGACTCCGACAGTCAGCTTCCCGCAGGCCGGTCAGCCGGTCAGCGGCGGCGTCGGAACCGGGCTGACGCTGATGGGTCTGAACGCGCTCAATGGCGGGGCGACCGCAGCGGCTGCGGCGGCTGACGGGCCGATTGGCTTCGTCAACGAAGGTGGCGGCAACTTCAGGGTGACGGCCTCGATTTACAGCGCCGGTCTCGACGTTTCGCAGGCGGTCTATCAGTTCGTGGACGCCAGCGGCAAAAACGTTGACGGCGCGGTGACGGTGCCGCTCTCAGGGCCGCTTGCGCAGGCGCAGCTTGTCAGAGGACAGACCTTCACGATGTCGCTGCGCTTCAACGGCGGGACCAATGCCAGCCGCATCACGGGCGTCTGCGTGACCGTCACCAACAGCGTTTCCAGCAAGGGCGGCTGTTCACAGTCCGGCGCTGCCGGTGCGACGACGGTTTCTGCGGCCAACTATCTTGAATCGCTGGCGCAGGAATCAATCGTCGCGGCGTTTGGCGCGAATCTGGCCAGCGGCACGGTGGCGGCGAATGCGCTGCCGCTGCCGACCACGCTGAACGGAACGAGCGTCACGATTATTGATGCCAGTGGCACTGAACGCGCCGCGCCGCTCTTCTTCGTCTCGCCTTACCAGGTGAACTATCAGATCCCGCCCGGCACCGCGAGCGGGCTGGCCAGGGTGCGGATCAAAAATGCCAGCGGCCAGGAAATTTCCGGTCTGACTCAGGTCAACGATGTCGCGCCGGGAGTGTTCACGGCCAGTTCATCGGGCGAAGGCGCTCCGGCGGCCTATTACCTGCGCGTCCTCGCTGACGGCTCACAGCGCATTGAATCGGTGGCGCGGTACAACGCGCAGACGAGCGGGTTCGACCTGCTGCCGGTTAACCTGGGGGCGACCGATGAACAGGTCTTTCTGACGCTGTTCGGCACAGGCATTCGCAATGCCGGACTCTCGTCAGTGAAGGCGAAGATTGGCGGCGTGGAGGCCGAGGTGCTCTATGCCGGCAAGCAGTCGGCCTTCGTCGGACTCGATCAGGTCAACCTGCGGGTTCCGCGCGGGCTGTTCGGACGCGGGGATGTCGAGGTGATCCTGACCGTCAATGGTCGTCCGTCGAACCCGGTGCGCATCAGTGTCAGGTAAAACTGACACCGGCTTCAGGCGCGATCACGCCCCGGTCGCGCCTGAAGTTTTCGCTCAGTCATTCACGATCAGGAAACAAGGAGCAAGACCATGACGCGCAGAAGTCTGAGCATCAGAAACCTGCTGACAGCGGTTCTGATCTCTGCCCTGGTGACGGCTCCGCTGCGAGGCGTCGGCGCCGGAGCGGTGGCCGTGGAGAGCGGGGAATATGAAGTTGAATTCCCGGTGGGTGTAATCGGAATGATCGAAACCAGCGGGGCCGTAATCATTGATGGCCGTCCGTCAGGGCGCCTGGAAAACCTGCTCGGCGGTGAACTGATCGAAGCCCGGCCCGGCAGCAGCGCCCGGCTGCTGCTGCCGTCGGTCGGTCAGGTCACGCTTGGCAGCAATGCCATCGCGCGCATCACGTCAGTGGCGGCTGGCGAAGAAGCGCAGCAGAAAAGCCATGTGCTGGTCGCTTCGCTGCTGGCCGGTGAAATGGCCGTGCAGCTTGAAGCGGCAGCGAGCGGTTACATTCAGGCCGGAGCTTCGAGTCTGCTGGCTTATGAAGGCGGCAGTTTGCAGGTCGCGGTCAGAGACGGCCAGGCGCTGCTGAGTCGCGTCAACGGTTACGTTGAATCACTCGGCACGTGGATGGTCAGAGTTCCGGCGGAAGTTGTCAGTCAAAGGGCGAACGCCGTGGCGGCGGCAACGACAGTTCCGGTCAGCCGCACGAGCGCCGATCAGGAACAGCATTTTTCGATGGCGGCTCTGGGCCAGCTTACCCTGAGCCGTCAGCCGCTGCCGCGTCGTGACCCGGTCAGCACTCGGCCCCTGCTGGTCAGGGGATCGGTCAGCGGTCACGAAGTAGTCCTGAAAGCGATGCCCGGCGATATTCTCAACGACAAGGATCGGTGGGTGCTGCAACTGCCTGCTTCCGTGCTGACCGAAGCCAGCGCGCGCAAGCACGGCACGGCCATTCGCGCGGCCTATCAGCTCAAACCGCTGGGGCTGGGGTCGTCAATCTACGTTCACGGTCGTTCATCGCAAACCATTCAGGTGCGCGTGACCGATGAAAAAGGGCAGCCGGTCGTCGGGATTCCGGTGATGTTCAATCTGGGCACCCCGAAACGCACGGGGCAGAGTATTGGCTACCTGCTCAGCGGCGGACAGAACGGGGCAGCCGTGCGCGCCGTGACCAGTGACAAAGGTGTGGCGTCGGCTGTTTTCACGGCTGAAAACAGAGACGGCGCAGTGCCGATGTCGGTTTATGTGGACGGCGCGGCGCTGGATGAAAATCTGCGCTGGGACAGCGAAATCAATGTGCAGCAGATCAACCAGAATTCAGGCGGCTCAGGCAAAAAGAGGATGATTCTGATCTTTGCTGCCGCCGCCGCTGCCGCCGGAATTGCCATTGCGCTCAGCCGCCGCGACAAAGCGCAACCGCCTGCGGCCATCGTTCAGCCACCCAACCTGGTCGGCGGCGTAGTGATCTGTCCGTTCCCCAAATGCTGACGGCAGCAGGGCGGGACTGCGGCCTGTCGGGTTTCCGGCCAGGTTTGAAAATCCGAGTGTTACGAACCTGAGTCTTCGGTTATGAAGCATTTTCACGTCCTCACGATGCTGATGCTCCTGCTGGCGTTCGCCACCCAGGCCGCCACCGGGTATACGATTCAAACCGCCGCCGCGCCCTCGCAGGCCGAAGCTGAAAAACAGGTGGCGACCCTGAAAGGGCAGGGGCTTGAGGCTTACTGGATCAAAAGTCACGTGCCAGGGCAGGGTGAGTTTTACCGGGTCAGGATCGGGCACTTTGCGACGCGGGCCGCCGCTCGCGCTTACGCTGAAAGCCTGGTGAAGCGTGGAATCATCCGCGAATATTTCATCACTGAATACCTCACGCCGCCAGCTCAACCTTTACCGCCAGCGCCTGTGGCCGCGAAGGTTTCCACGCCAGCGCCCTCAGCGCCTGTGCCCGCGAAGACTGCACCGGCAGCAGCCCCTGTCGTGCCGACTGCTTCAGCCCCCCCGGTCAGTCAGCCGATAATTGAGCGTGAAAAATCAATCCCTGCGCCTGCTCCAGCCGTTTCGGCACAGGTCGCTCAGGCAGTTCCGGTCAGCGTGGTTCCGGCGGGCATGGCTTTCAAACCGGCGGCGACCGCATCGGCTCTGCCTGAAGCCGGGTTGTCAGTTGTCAAAAGCAGTCCGGCCACGACAACATCAGCCGCCGAAAACCTGAACAGGCCCGCTCCGGTCGCCAGAGAAACCGCGCTGCCGAAAGGCTATCGCCGGTACGTGGACGAAGTGGCCGGGTTCCGCTTCGATCACCCTGAAAAGTGGAAGGGCGGCAGGTGGCTCAAATCTGAAACACAGATGTCTCCCTCCGGCAACCGACCTGTATTGAAGATGGACGCTGCCGCCAATTTCATGTCAGAAAACGATCTGGCCTTCGTGAGCGCCATCTGGAATAACCAGCCTGAGGCCAACAGCAGCAAATATGACAACGACCTGCTGACGGCAACGATCCTGCAGGGCATGCAGGCGAGTCCAGGCCTGCGTCAACTGACAGAGGTTTCACGCCGGACAGAAAATTCAGGCGATCAGATCAGAACCCGGCTGGAACTGCGCGCTTTGTTCGGCCCGTCAGAAACCCCCAACCCGCTCGAATTCATTGGCAAAGCGGTCATTGTCAGAGGGCCGCGAGGCGTGCTGGTCGTGACCGTCTTCTATGCGCCCGAAGGCCCGGCTGCAAACAGCGGGATCGCGGAACAGATCACCGGCAGCGCGGGGTTGATCCGCTGAAGTTGAAAATCTGAACTGAAAATACCCTCACATCTGCGCGCATAAATCTGGCGCAGGGTTTGCATTCGTAAATTCTGAAGGACGAACCAAAATTGATGGAGGGTAAATTTATGTTCAGATTACTGTTGAGCGCCATGATGGTCATGGCTATGGTGATTTTTGCCGGAAGCGGTTCCGCTTCGCTGGCTCAGAAAGCCCATCACGCGCATATGAAGGAGGGGCAGTCGCAGGCTGTTCAGGGGGCGCGAGATGTTTCGCATCTGGCCAGAGAGGTCCGGCACGAACTGGTCATGCTGCCTTATTACGGCGTCTTTGACTGGCTCGAAGGCGACGTGAAACCTGACGGCACCGTGAACCTGCGCGGTCAGGTTGTCAGGCCAACGACCAAATCCGATGCGGCTAACCGGGTCAAGGGCGTCGAAGGCGTGACGCGGGTCAACAATGACATCGAAGTGCTGCCGCTGTCGCCCAATGATGACCGGATTCGCCTGGCCGTTTACCGGGCCATCTTTGACTGGAATTCACCGCTCTTTCGTTATGCCACGCAGGCCGTGCCGCCGATTCACATCATCGTGAAAAACGGGCGCGTGACGCTGAAGGGCGTCGTGGCCAACAAGGGTGATGCTGATCTGGCCAATATCAAAGCCAACGGCGTGCCCGGAGTTTTTGGAGTCACCAATGAACTGCGCGTTGAAAACGAACGCGCAAGCTGAGTTGCAAGGCCCGCATTGATGAAGTGGTGAGGAGCAGAATGGGGGGAGGCAAAGCGCCATGAGGCCTTCCCCCTCACCTGCGCGCGCTGCTTTCCGCTTGCGTTTCCCGCCTTCTGTAAGCTATCTTCGGCCCGACGTAACTCATTATCGGCAAAACACTTTTAACCGCCGTCTGCCCGTTTGCTGACTGACTGAAAAACAATATTTGAAAGCCGACCGAAAAAGCATTCAGCATTTCAGTCAGCAGTGGCAGACAGGTTCAGAAGATGCGAGGTACTTCAGGCCCCGTAAGTTCCTCGTCCCGCGTTGTCGTCAGTCTGACTCTGACTCTGGCAGGACTGTTCCTCAGCGGTCGCGGACAACTTACGAACAAATCCGGTGAATTTCTGATGCAACTGGTCGCTCGTACCGGCTGGATGGCTGAGGTCCGTCCGGGCGTGCCTCTGGTCTGAGTTGGTCATGCTCTGTCTGCCCTCCGACAGGTAATTGCAAGACGATGGCCGCGCAATCGAAACAATTGTGTCGTGTAAATGAGGCAGGCGCCCGCACCTTCAGACACCGCGTCAGTCAGATGAGTTCGATGAACAGTCTTCACCACAATTCCACCCGGCCTAACCTGCTGGCTATTCTGCTGGAGGATTATTTTCACGTCGGCGCGTTCAATCAGCTCATTCAGCGCGGGCAGTGGTATCGCTTTGAATCGCGCTTTGAGCAGAACACGCTGGCGACGCTGAATCTGCTGGACCGTTTTCAGACCAGAGCCACTTTTTTCGTCCTCGGCTGGATTGCCGAACAGAACCCGGAACTGGTGCGCGAAGTGGCGCGGCGCGGTCACGAAATCGCCAGTCGCGGTTATTACAATCGCAACATTCATCAGCTGACGCCCGCCGAATTCCGTGACGATCTGGCGCGCACGCGTGACGTTCTCGAACGCGCCACCGGACGCCGCATCATCGGGCATCGCGCTGCGTCGCCCTGGCGGCTGCACACGGACCGCTGGGCGCTGGAGGTGCTGGCGACCGAAGGTTATGCCTATGACACGAGCGTCATGCTGCTGGGCCGCGAAACAAACCCGGCGCCGGGCGAGGCGCTGGCCTGCGAACTGACATTTGGCAGTCCTGACGGTGAACGTTCCATCTGGGAATTTCCGGTTTCGACCTGCAACCTGCTGGGCTGGCGCTTTCCGGTTTCAGGCGGCAATTACTTTCGCCAGTTTCCGCACCGGCTGATGAAACGCGCCGTCGCCCGCTGGCATCAGCAATACGACGCGCCCTTCGTGATGTACTTTCACGTCTGGGAAATGGATCGCAAGCAGCCGCGCATCAGCGGCGCTTCGTCACTGCAGCAACTGCGCCATTACCGCAACCTCGGCAAGATGTGGTGGGTGATGGAAGATTACCTGAGCAATTATCAGTTCAAATCATTTGCCGCACACCTGCGGCCTGAGCTAAGCAGCCTCAATGAACTGTTACCGCCGGTTGCTCTGCCGGAAACCCTGACCCTTGTCACGTCCGCGCCTGTTGACACCGGCACTGAGAAACAGCCCGTCACGATTGTCATTCCCTGCTACAACGAAGAGCTGATTCTGCCTTACCTCGACAACACGCTGCGCAGCGTGACCGAGCAGCTCGGTCAGCAGCATCGGCTCAATTTTGTCTTTGTGGACGATTGCAGCACCGACGGCACCTGGGATTGTCTGAACCGGACTTTCGGGGCGCGCCCGCAGTTTCGCCTGGTCCGGCACGCACAGAATCGCGGAGTCGCCGCTGCCATTATGACCGGCATCGAGCACGCTGAAACTGAAATCGTCTGTTCGATGGACTGCGACTGCACCTACGACCCGCACGAATTGCAGCACATGATTCCGCTGCTGACCGAAGGCATTGATCTGGTCACGGCCTCGCCCTATCACCCGCAGGGGCAGGTCAGAAATGTTCCGCCCTGGCGGCTGACGCTTTCAAAGGGCGCATCGTTTTTGTATCGCCAGGTGCTGAGGCAGAAACTCTCGACCTATACGAGTTGTTTTCGTGTCTATCGGCGCAGCGCGCTCGCGGGCCTGCCGCTCAGCGAGGAAGGTTTTCTGGGTGTGGCTGAAACGCTCGGTCGCCTCGACCTGCGCGGGTCAGGCATTGTGGAATACCCGGCGACGCTTGAAGTGCGGTTGTTTGGCCGCTCGAAAATGAAGCTGCTTAAAACCATTCTCGGTCATCTCAAACTGCTCGCGCGGCTGCTGCGGTGGCGAATCAGTAACTCCGCCGCAGGCAATTCGACACAAACTCTGACTACAACCGATCAACCTGCCGGAAACAGTCCGGCCAATGACACGACCGTGCCGGTTCCGGCCAAAAAGAAATAATGACGAGGAATCATCTATGAGTACATCCGTTCTTGAACCCCACAACATTATGACACTGCCATCAGACCAGGATGCTTCAGGCCGCACGCTCGGTGACGCAGAGATTGCCGCCGTCACCGAAGCCCTGCGCAGCGGCACGCTGACGAGCACCAAAGGCCGGTTCACCAGAACCTTTGAAGAACGCTTTGCCGGATTGCTCGGCGTCAAACACGCCTACGCCTGCGCTTCCGGCTCTGCTGCCGTTCACCTTGCGGTGGCCGCCATTGACCCTGAACCCGGCGATGAAATCGTGACGACGGCGATTACCGATATGGGCGCGCTGACGCCGATTCTTTATCAGGGCGCGATTCCGGTCTTTGCCGACGTTGACCCGCGCACCTGGAACGTCACTGCCGAATCTATCGAACGCGTGCTGAGCGCACGCACCAAAGCCATCATCGTGACGCACCTGTTCGGCAATCCGTGCGAGATGGATGAAATTATGGCGCTCGCCCGGTCGCGCCACATTCCGGTGATCGAAGACTGCGCGCAATCCTTTCTGGCCACGCATCGCGGGCAGCAGGTCGGCAGCATCGGCGCGATTGGCGCGTTCAGTCTGCAACAGGGCAAACACATCACGACCGGCGAAGGCGGCATCGTGACGACCAATGATGACGCGCTCGCGCGCCGTCTGTTCCTGCTCATCAACAAGGCATGGGGCTACGGCGACGCGAACCCCGATCATTACTTCATCGCGCTCAATTACCGGCTCAGCGAATTGCAGGGGGCGGTCGCGCTGGCGCAACTCGACAAACTGCCGGGCAGCGTGAGCGTGCGCCGCGAGATGGCCGCGCAGCTTGATGAACGCATCGCCGGTGTGCGCGGCCTCGAAACGCCTTTTGTTTCGGCGCACAACGAACACGTTTACTGGAAGTACTGCCTGCGCGTGGATGGCGAAGTCATCACAGGCGGCGCGGTCGGCCTGGCGGCAAAGCTGAAGGAGAAGGGTATTTTCTCAGCGCCGCGTTACATTCAGAAACCCGCGTTTATGTGTCAGGTCTTCAGGGAGCAGCGCACCTTTGGCGCGAGCCGCTGGCCGTTCACGCTGGCGCGGCCTGAGGCCGTTGATTACAGCCGCGACCGCTTCCCCGGCACTTTTGCGGGACTTGAAGCCGTGCTGGTGCTGCCCTGGAACGAGCGGTACACCACTGAACACGTTGATTACATCGCCGCTTCGATTCACGAAGCGGTGGAATCACTGGCGAATTGAAGCTAATCGCAATTTCAACTGTCAGCGAGCAGAAACCGCCTGCTGAGGCGCGCCTCAGCAGGCCCGCTCCCTGACGGTCGCGGGAAATTAAAGGGGAAAAGGTCACCGTACACTACCGCGAACCGAAGGGGGCGGGTTTTACAAAAAATAACAAAAATTTTTAAAACAAGAGTTTAATTTTAGACAAAAAAAAAATAAGCCCAAAA
>CAYWDW010000116.1:0-1083 GCA_964457105.1 uncultured Heliobacteriaceae bacterium | reverse complement strand
ATCTTCAACCCTGCCTCTGGGTTTTTAACCGGGCCGTGTCCCTTACTGTGGTGGTTTTTTACGTGTCTTTTGTACACTATACTGAGCCGCGACCGTCAGGGAGCGGGTTTCACATACATTCACATACTTTTTACAGACAAGCTTGTCAGTCGTTCGTTGTCGCTCCGGAAGATGAAAGGCACTGACCACCAACCACTGGCAAAACAATGACTGAAAAAGCACTCAAATTCGGACTGGTCGGAGCCGGGCGCATCTCCGATTCATACGTGCAGGCTTTCAGCGGCCTGAAAGCCGCGCATCTGGTGGCCGTGACCGACATCTCGCCTGCCGCCGCGCAGGCCGTCGCTGAAAAGGCGGGCTGTGTGCCCTGCCATTCGTACCGGAAGATGTATGAGGAAAACCCGCTGGATGCGGTCATCATCTGCACCCCGCCGATTACGCATCCTGAACTGGCCGTCTTCTTTCTCGAACGGCAGGTCCACGTCCTGTGCGAAAAACCGCTGAGCGTTGATTCCAACAGCGCCCGGCTGATGCTGGCGACGGCGCGGCGTTACGGTGCGAAGCTGACGATGGCCTCGAAGTTTCGTTATGTCGAGGACATGATGCGCGCCAAAAGCATCGTCCGTTCAGGCATCCTCGGTGAGATTCTGCTGGTCGAAAACACCTTTGCTTCGCGTGTGGATATGACCGACCGCTGGAATTCAAACCCGGAAATTTCAGGCGGCGGCGTGCTGATTGATAACGGCACGCACTCGGTTGACATCATGCGCTACCTGCTCGGCCCGCTGACCGATGTGCAGGTGGTCGAAGGCCGCCGCCCGTCGGGTTATCAGGTTGAGGAGACGGCGCAGTTGTTTGTCCGCAGCGTCACCGGCGCGATTGGCAGCATTGACCTGTCGTGGCGGTTGCAGAAGGAGGTTGATTACTTCCTGAACATTTACGGCGTCTACGGCACGATCTCAGTCGGCTGGAAGAATTCAAGGTATCGCCAGGCCAGCAGCCGCGACTGGATTACGTTCGGTGATGGTTACGACAAGGTGCAGGCTTTGGGGCTGACGCGGGCGCGGGCGGTGAATGAACCGC
>CAYWDW010000115.1:0-10614 GCA_964457105.1 uncultured Heliobacteriaceae bacterium | reverse complement strand
AGCGTCTTCCCAGTTGACCGGGATCGGATCGTTCGTGATCGGCGCAACAAACACTGCGCTTTGCACCGTATCCACGCCGGTCCTGCTGTCAGCAAAATGAATTTCAGTCGCACCAAGCACCGTCGGGCAATAAATCAGCGAATGGTTTTCAGGCTGGTTTGAGCGCACCGGCACAAAATACTGCGTGATTTCAGGCGGCAGCAGCGGCCTGCCGCTCACAGGCGCTGCCGCTGAAGAGACTGAAGGCGCGGCAGGTCGCAGCGCCGCAGTTGTCGCCGGATTGGCCATTGTCGCAGCCGCGCCGGCTTTGATCGGATCCATCAGTTGTTTGATCTGATTGCGCGTCAGCGGCCCGCGCAGGTAAGACATCGCCCAGCGCGTTTCAAAAACAACGGGCTGATCTTCGTGGACGTTGTTCATCAGAAAGATGCGATTGCCGAGTCCGGCCAGTGTTGCTTCCATCGCCTGGCGATCAAACTGTGCGCCCTGCGTGACGGCTGCGCCTTCAAGGCCTTCCAGCACCCGCGCCTTGTCGCGTTCGGTTTGCAGCCTGCCGATAAACCAGGTGCCGGTGTTGGCGAGTCCCTTGTAATCCAGATCAACCGGATTCTGCGTCGCCAGCACGACGCCGAGGCCAAAGGCGCGCGCCTGCTTGAGCAGCGTCAGTAATGGCTGCTTCGCGGGCGGATTGGCGACGGGCGGGAAGTAGCCGAAGATTTCATCCATATAAAGAATCGCGCGCAGGCTGGTCGTGCCCGATTGCTGCCGCATCCAGCCGAGCGTCTGATTGAGCAGCAGCGAAACGATGAACATGCGTTCGGCATCGTTGAGGTGCGCGATTGAAATGATCGAAACGCGCGGCTTGCCGGTCGGTGCATAGAGCAGGTTATTGATGTCGAGCGGTTCGCCTTCCATCCACGCGCTGAAACCAGGCGCAGCGAGCAGGTTGTTAATGGCCATCGCCAGTTCAAATCTTTCCTTGCCCGGATAGAACGAATCCAGATCCATCACGCCGACTTTGGTAAATGGCGGCTGCTGAATCGCCTGAATCAGCGCGGCGAGGTCGAGGTTCTGACCGTTATTCCAGCTTGCGCCGATGATGGTCGAAAGCAGAATGTGTTCGCGGCTGCGAATCGGGTCGGCCTCGATGCCAAGCAGTCCGAGCAGCGAAGTCACCGTCGTGCCGATGCGTTCTCTGAGCAGTTCGCCATCTTCGAGAATCGCGGCGGGCGGCGCTTCAAACGATTTCAGAATCGAAAGCGGCAAACCGGCGCTGCTGCCCGGCGTGTAAATCACAAAGTCCGCCGTCTGTCGCAGTCGCCTGATGCGTTCGCCATACTGGCCCCATTTGGCCAGTCCGTTTTTCCAGAGTTCAGCCTGCTGCTGTGCAAACTGCTCCACGCTCGCGTCGTTGCGCCGCGCTTCGTCTTCATTGACCCAGGGCGCGAAGGCGGCGCCACTGAGTTCAGGAAAAGTGAGCAGCAGATTGCCGAGGTCGCCTTTCGGATCAATCGCAATCACCGGCACTGAATCCATCGCCGCTTCTTCGAGCAGCGACAGGCACAAACCCGTTTTGCCGCTGCCGGTCATGCCGACGCAGACCGCGTGGGTAACGAGGTCTTTCGAGTCATACAGAATCAGCCCGTCTTCCGGCTTTTGCGCTTTGAGGTTGTAAGGCCGTCCGAGATAAAAAGCGCCGAGTTGTTCGTAGTCCTGCGGTGATGGCATCGTCGTCTCCCTTTGGCTGCAACTGCGTCAATGTGATCAGTGGATGAAAGCGGGGGGAATGCGCCATAGTAAAGAAACACGCGCCTGTGAGCAAATCGTTGCGAAATGCAGCAAGACGCCGCCATCAGTAAACACAACCCCGCACGAAACGGTGTTTGGAGTTCCAGCTTTAGCTGGTTGTTTTTATTCAGACCAGCTAAAGCTGGAGCTCCAAACACCGTTTCGTGCGGGTTCGTGTGCATTCGTGACGGCTTCTTTACCTGATGCGCAGATCAGCGGTGATCGGGTCGTGATCGGAAATCTGTGTGCCGCGTTCGGTCTGCAATCCGGTGATGGTCTGCGGACTCAGGCTGGTTGTGCCGGTGGCGGCGTCAATCATTTCGTGATCGCCGAGCGGCTGCGCGTTTCTGGCCATGATCCAGTCGAGCCTGAAATCAAGCTGATGGTGATAAGCCGCCAGGCGGTGTTCGATGATCCGAGTGAAAATAGCGGGCAGGCGCGAGCTGTCTTCGAGAATGTTGAGCGGCACGCGGCAGGTGATGGCTGCGTTGTTGAAGCCGCGCTCAGTGAAACCGTGCCGGTGCAATAAATCAAAGAGTGGTTCGCGTGATTGTGGCGCGGCAATCTGACGCATCAGCTTTTCAGGATTTGAAAGCAGCATCCGCGCAAAGCCGCGCAGCGTGCGCCAGCGACCGCCGCGCGCGAAAGTATTGCTGTTGAAATCTCCGGCAATGATCGCGCTTGGCGCGCCGGATTTTTCCAGTTCATCCACAATCGCCGCCATCTGCCGCGCGCGGCAGGCTGGCGAGTTGCGCACTTCAAGGTGCGTGGTGACGAAGGTCAATGGTCGGCCATTGATTTCAACTTCGACAGCCAGCGCGTTGCGATTGCCGATGCGCTTTTCGGCATGCTCAAAATGATCGTAACAGACCGGCAGCCGGATGAGGCGCAGGTGGCTGAGCGCATACCGCGACAGAATCGCATTGCCCTGCAGCGCAATCGTGTTTTCACCCGGCATCGTCAGATCGTCGCCGTAACCTTTCGAGAACTCCAGATAAACCGGAGCAAAGGCGACGTGCATCCCAAGCGCCCGCCCAAGCTCAAGCGCCACGAAACGCTGACCTGAACGATTCATCCCGACATCGGCTTCGTTGATCGAAATCAGATCAGCAGAGCGCAGCGCGGGATGATGGCGAAAGGCGTCAATCGCCGCGTCAAGGTGTTTGCCTTTTTCCAGGTTCCAGTGCGCGATGCGCAGAAAGTCGTGCAGAACAGGCTGCGCTTCGTTTGTCGTAAAAAGGCGCGGCGTGTCGAGCAGATTCGACAGCCGCGCCTGGTGTTTTCGATAAGACTCGGAAGCCTGTAATTCGCTGCGGGTCGTCAGGCCTCTGAGTTCCGCAATCAAATCCTGATTGTCGGAATAAGCCGGGAGCAGGGTCATCGGTTACGCTTCAATACCCCGCTTCCCGAAAAACTGCTTGAGCGCAGGGTAAACTTCCTCCTTGTCATCAATGCGCACGCCGACGAAGCGATCCTTGTTTTTCAGCCGATCATTGAAGATCGAAAGCAGCGCGCCGGAACTGCGCCGGTAACTGGCCGCGCCTTCCTCGCCGATTTCGCCGTAACCGAACAGATTGCACGTCTCGATCAGCTTGTCGGCCAGCTTCACGGCTTCGTCGTTGTCTGAATAATAGTTGTCGCCATCCGAGAAATGAAACGGATAGATGTTCCAGTCGCGCGGCGGAAAGCGTTCGGCAATGATGTCGAGCGCGAGCTTGTAAGCCGAACTGACCACCGTCCCGCCCGATTCGCCCTGCGTGAAGAACTGTTCTTCGGTGACTTCCTTCGCTTCGGTGTGATGGCTGATGAAAACGATTTTGACGTTGTCGTATTTCGTCTTCAGAAAGCGCACCATCCAGAAATAGAAGCTGCGCGCGATGTATTTCTTGAACTCGCCCATCGAGCCGGAAACGTCCATCATCGAAATGACGACCGCGTTGGATTCGTATTTGAACTCCTCCTCCCAGCTCTTGTAACGCATGTCTTCTTTTCTGAACTTGCCGATCTTCGCCTGGCCCTGTTCACGCGCGGTGCGGCGGATGTTTTCCATAATCGTGCGCCGCTTGTCGAGGTTTGACATCACGCCGACGCGGCGGATTTCGGTAAACTTCGTCGTCTTTGCCTGCACGGCCTGTTTGGCTTTTTCTTCCAGGTACGGCAGGTGCAGGTCTTCAAAGATCAGCGCGGCAATCTCATCAATGTTGATGTCGGCTTCATAATAATCCTGCCCCGGACTGCTGCCCGCTTCGCCGCTGC
This sequence comes from uncultured Heliobacteriaceae bacterium, assembly GCA_964457105.1. Classification (GTDB taxonomy): domain Bacteria; phylum Acidobacteriota; class Blastocatellia; order RBC074; family RBC074; genus DASRDU01. Next base: position 6,570 of record CAYWDW010000115.1, on the reverse strand, counting down.
CCTGACCCTGACCCTGCTGTCCTTCGCGCCCGATCACATCGCCGACTTTGGTATTGCCGTCGCCCTGCCCGACCTGGTTGCGCTTGCGGTAATCGAAGCGGAACTTGTATTCGTCGAGCGAGCGCATCGGAATTTTGACGGTCTTGCGCCCATTCGACAGAATGATGGATTCGTTCGAGACGATGGAACCCAGATTTTTCTTGATCGCATCCTTGACGCGCTCCTTGTGGCGCTCCTGATCAATGATGCCTTTGCGCTGAAGCGACCAGTCATTACGTTGGACAGACATGTTGCTTACCTCTTATTCGACTACGTAAATGCGGCCTTCCCTGAAATCGAATTGCAGGCGATGGGCAGCGAAGGCGTTGACGCCGAGGATCAGTTCAATTTTGAGGCCCAGCGGATCCAGCTCCTGCACCACAGCTCGGCAGGGAGCAAGCTCGACTCCTCCAAAGCCAATGGCTGGCAATTGCACAACTTCAACCATGTCTTTCTGACCAGTGACGCCAACCAGCGGTTGCCAGCCCCGCATGGGCAGGCCGAGGACGACTGCGATTTCGGGTTCAATCAGGCTGATCGCGGCGCCTGTGTCAATGAGGGCACGATACCTTTCTGTGCCGATTCGGACAGTAACGATGGGAAGTTTGCCTGATATAAATGGCAGCCAGATTCTCGACATCAGACAATCACCGCAGGTTGAGGGCCGGTCAGCATGCCTCTGGTCGTCAGGGTGATGACTCCGCGCTGGCGCAATTCCTTTTTCAAATCCACGAACTCCATCAGCCGTTCGGCAGTAGCGATGAGCTTTCCGTCGTAAACGTCCCGTTCATCCTCGCGCGTGACTTCAATCAGCAGCCACAAATCAGGATACAACTCTTCCCACTCTGAAATGGACATGCTTTCAGCGTGGTTGATGATTTGCAAAGTTGCAGGTTGTTCAATTACTACGTTCATTATTTGCTCCCTGCGCTGCCTCCCTGATTCCAACAACAACGAAATTATGAAGCCCGCGCTCCTCATCGTTGAGAAACACGGGCTTCAGACAACAAACGACAACAACACCTTCAACTCAGCGCGAGAGCAGCGTTCCGACATACCGCAGCAGATCGTTGGCGCTCTCTGCCGTGTAGCCGTGTTCTCTGACGAGCCGGTCAACGACTTCGTTGATGCGGCGCAACTGATCGGCGTCGGGCGTCTTGGCCGAAGTCGTGATCTTCACCACGTCCTTGAGGTCCGCGAAGATTTTCTTTTCGATGGCCTCTTTCAGCCGCTCGTGCGAGTTGTACTCGAACTGTTTGCCCTTGCGCGAATAGGACGAGATGCGGATCAGAATTTCCTGGCGGAAGGTGTTCTTCGCGTTTTCGGAAATCCCGATCTGCTCTTCGATGGAGCGCATCAGTCGCTCATCGGGTTCGAGCAGTTCCTCGGTGATCGGATCCTTCATCTTCTCCTTGTTGCAATAGGCCTCGACGTTGTCGAGATACGAATTGCACATATTCCGCGCCATCTCATCGAAGGAGTAGACGAAGGCGCGCTGCACTTCGGTCTTGGCGATTTCGTCGTATTCACGGCGGGCGAGCGCGATCAGGTTCAGGTAGCGTTCGCGCTGCTCGGCGTTGATGCCGGTGTGCTGCTCAAAGCCGTCCTTGATCGCCCGCAGCGCGTCAATCGGCGTGATGTAAGTGACGCCGTCCTTGACGAGCGCGTTCGACAGACGGTTGATGATGTAACGCGGCGAGATGCCGTCCATTCCTTCGCGCACTGTCTCGGCCCGGAGTTCGCGCACGTCACGCGACTTGAAGCCTTCGACATCCTCGCCGTCATAAAGTTTCATCTTCTTGACGACGTCCACGCTGGCTTTCTTCGGTTCTTCGAGCCGGGTCATGACGGCGAACATCGCGGCGACCTTGAGCGTGTGCGGCGCGATGTGGATGTTGCTGAGCACTTCGCTCTGATTGAGCAGCTTCTCGTAAATCTTCTCTTCCATCGAAACCTTCAGGTTGTAAGGCACCTTGACCATAATGATGCGATCCTGAAGCGCTTCGGATTTACGATTGCCGACGAAGGCGTTGTACTCGTTTTCGTTGGTGTGCGACATAATCACTTCGTCCGCGTAAATCATGGCGAAGCGACCGGTCTTGATGTTCTGTTCCTGCGACAGCGTGAGGAGCGAGTAGAGGAATTTCTCGTCGCACTTGAGGATTTCGATGAACTCCATCATGCCGCGATTGGCAATGTTGAGTTCGCCGTCAAAGCGATAGGCGCGCGGGTCTGATTCAACTCCGATTTCACCGATGGTCGAAAGATCAATCGAGCCGGTGAGTTCGGTAATGTCCTGCGATTTCGGATCAGAAGGTGCAAAGGTGCCGATGCCGATGCGATCCTTTTCCGAAAACAGAATGCGCTCAACCAGCATGTCTTCGTGTCTGCCGTGATAGACGTGTTCGAGGTTATAACGACACTGCGGGCAGAGTTCGCCCTCGATATAAATTCCGTAATGCCTTTCAATCTCAAGCCGCAGATCAGCCGGAATCAGATGCAGCGGTTCCTCGTGCATCGGGCAGTCCTTGATGGCATAGACTGCGCCGGGCACTGTGCGGGTCCACTTTTCGAGGCCGCGCTTGAGCAGGGCCACAATGGTTGATTTGCCGCCGCCGACCGGTCCCATCAGCAGCAGGATGCGTTTGCGAACTTCGAGTCGCTGAGCGGCAGACTTGAAGTAATCAACGATCTGCTCGATGGGTTCGTCAATCCCGTAGAGTTCATCGCTGAAAAAATTGTAACGCGAGATTTCGTCGGGTGTGCCTTCGTTGATCTTCTCGACTCCGGCATCGAGGATCATGTTACAGATTCGCGCATGTGAAAGTTGCGCGAAGCGAGGGTTACCAGCTACCAGCTCGAAGTAGTCCCGGAAGGTCCCTTCCCACTTTAATTCTTCCCGCTCGCGCCGGTGGGCTGCGAGCAGTTCGCTGATGTCAGGGCGTTTGTCTTTCTCTTCCATAGGCTTGCTACGACTCCCAGCCGCCCCTCACTTACGCCGCGATTGTGGCAGGCGGCTACAGAAAACAGGGTTATCACAACTTCCCCTGCGGGTGGGGTTGCTTTGCAGAGAAAGCAATCGCCGTCGAACAGGCGAGTTTCAACGGCTCATACTTCTAACAGCCTGCTGCTGGTGCTGAGTATCTTTCAATCTCAAACATCGCGTGGCTCGCTGGCCAGCCAGTTTACTCACCAACTGACGGCGCAAGTATAGCACAGCCGCAGACCAGTCGGAACTATTCATTATTCGCCGCGCCGCCGCCTCAACGCTGCCTTTTCGCCACTCCGGCAGCGGTCACGCGCTGCCGGAGGCGCAGCGGTCATTCATTGAAAAAGGCTGCCTACTGCACTCCTCAGCACGTTTCGTGATAAATTCACATTTCAAACCGCTCCCCTTCACCAGAAAAGGCGCGTATTAAAGATGTATCCGAAAGCAACCAGGTTGTCATCGTTTCTCGTGGCGCTCGTGATTTGCAGTCTGATGAGCGCTTCCATCGTCATTGCCCAGAGCGGTCGCGGTCGTCGCAACAATCCGCCGCCACCGCCCAAACCAGCCGAAAAGCAGCCGCCGAACCCGTACAAACCGACGGTGCTGAATGTACCGGAAGGCGGGCAGCTCAAAAAACGTGATGGCGATAACGTCACCTCGCGCTTCGAACTGCGCAACGGTCTGACGATCATCATTCGTGAGCGCCCGGCGTCCGGCCTCGCGGCGATGACGACTTATGTGAAAACGGGCTTCCTTTATGAACCGGATGAAAATGCCGGGCTGTCGAAGCTGATGGCGCACCTGCTGCTCAGAGGCACCGCCACGCGACCTGCGGCGGCGATGGCGGCTGAGCTTCAGAAACTTGGCGGCACGTTCAGGGCTGATGCGGCTTACAAGCGGATTTCATTTGAAGCGACGGTTCCCGCCGAAAGCCTGGGCAGGCTGCTGGAGATTGAAGCCGACCTGTTGCAGAACCCGAACCTTGATCCTGAAGAGATCAGACGCGAAGCGCAGTTCGTGATTCAGGCCTTGCGCACCAGGCAGGATGACGCGATGGCTTATGCGATGGAACGGATGTATGCCATTGCCTTCACCGCGCACCGGATCAAACGCGGCAGCGCCGGGTCAGAAGACTTTCTGAAGAATGTCACGCGCGAGCAGGTGCAGGCTTTTTACCAGCAGCACTTTCAGCCGAAAAATACGGTGCTGGTGCTGGACGGTGATCTGATCACCGCACAGGTGCTGGGCCGCATTCAGCAGCTTTACGGCAATTTCGGCTGGCCTGAAAAAACCGCCGCACCACCGGCCCCGGCCAAAGCGACAACTCAGGGCAGTCAGCCGCAGGCGGCACAAACCGCTCAGCCGCAGGCCGCGCCGCCTCAGCCCGCTGCAAGCACTGAAGAACCGCCGCAGGACAAACTGCGTTACGGCAACGAGCGCGCCGACATCAGTCACACCATTGTGACCATCGGCTATCACGCGCCCGCGCTGGCCGGAACCGCCGAAGGCCTGAAGGAACAGGCAGCGATGGAAGTGTTGTCCGCCGTCCTGGGACTCGGTCGCGGTTCGCGGCTCGTGCAGGCGCTGCGCGAAAGAAAGGGCGTCGAGAAAGAAGCGATTCTCGCCACCGACATCAGCACGCAGTATCTGCCGCTGCCCGGCGTCGGCGTTTTCAGCGTGCAGTTGCGGGTTGATCCTGACCGCATTGATCGCGCCGAAGCCGAATACTTTCGTGAAATCGAACGCTTTCGCCGCGAACTGCTGAGCGAGGGCGAATTGCAGCGCGCCCGCTCAATGCTCGAACTGCGCCACCTCGAAGCCGTGACGACTGACAGCGACGAGGCCGGATGGCTGGCGCATAACCAGGCGCAGTACGGCGATTACCGGCTGACTGATTCTTATGTTTCGCGCATTCGCGCGGTCACAGCGAAAGAGGTTCAGGAAGCGGCGGCCAAATACCTGACGCTTGGCAACACCACGCTGCACGAATATGAGCCGCGCACGGCGCAGGCGCGCACCTTCACGCCTGAAAAGTTTGCCGAACTGATCAGCGTTTTCGCGCCGTCGCTCGCGCAGCCGGTCAGGCCTGAAGAAGTCAAACCTGCAGTGGCGCTCAGAAAAGTTGCGCAGGGACCGGAACGCGGCGCTGGCGATGACACCGTGACGGTGGCCGAAGTCCCGCTGCCGATCAGGGATTTTTCGATCTTTCGCGGCCCGCGCGCTTACGTCCGCGAAGATCATTCGCGCCGCAAGCTGACGGTCGGCATTTTCTTTCAGGGCGGTCGCCTGATTGAGGATCAGACTTCGAGCGGCACGACTGAAATGATGCTGCGCTGTCTGCTCAAAAGCACGACGACGCGCAAGGCCGATCTGATCGCGCACGAAATGGAAAGTTACGGCGGCGAAATTCGGATCGTCAATGAACCTGACTTTTTCGGCTACACGCTCGATGTGCTGTCGCGCAACTCTGAAAACGCGGTCCGGCTGCTGCTCGACATTCTCGAAAATCCGTTCTTCGACAAAGGCGAAATTGCGCGTGAACAGAACGCGCTGCTCGCGCAGCAGGTGCAGCAGCACGATGACAGCCCGCCGCGCACGCTTGAACTGCTCGCGGCCTCGCTGTATCCGAATCATCCTTACGGGTTGCCGCGTTACGGCCTGCCGGCGGTGATCAAATCAATGAGTGAGGAGAAACTGGAAAACTGGCACAACCGCACGATCAAACGCCAGTATCCGCTCGTCGTGCTGGTTGGCGACACTGACGGTTCGGCGCTCGTCGCCAGCATCTTCACCGAAGGTTTCAAGCGCAGCAGCGGCAACCTCGATCAGACGCTGAAAGTCAGTCTGCCCGGCGCTGTCAGCCCGCAGGAAATGGTTGAGCAGCGCAGCCGCCGGATGACGACGCAGGCCATCGGCTTTCGCACGCCTGACGGCAAATCGAACGATCATTACGCGCTGGCGATTCTGCAAAGTCTCGCTTCCGGCCCCGGCGGCAGGCTGACGGCTGAAGTGCGCGACAAACAGATGCTGGCCGACAAGGTGACGCTTCAGGATCAGCCGCAACTCGCTTCAGGGATGCTCTTCGCTGCGGTCGCCACGCTGCCTGAAAACGAACAGCGCACCCGCGATGCCCTGCGCGCCGAGCTTGAAAAACTGGCTGCCGCGCCGCCTTCAGATGAAGAACTTGAGCGCGGGCGCAACGCCGCCATCGGCGCTTACGCCGTCGCGCTACAGGCGGCGCCGGTGCGGCTGCTTGAATATGCGCGGGCCATTATTTTCGGGCGCAAACCTGCGGATGTCGAAACGCAGCCTGACCTGATTCGCGCCGTCAAAAAGGACGACCTCAAACGTGTGGCCGAAGCGGTCATCAAACCGGCTCAGGCCGGGCGCGGCGTCGTGCGGGGTGGGCAGCCTTAGATTGTTTTGCATGTGCAGGTCTGGCCAGCCACAGAGAACACAGAGAGCGCAGAGGCTGATGAATCCACGCTGTGACCTCTGTGTTCTCTGTGGCTCATCCTTACAGCGGTTTTGAAAAAAGTGAT
>CAYWDW010000114.1:0-10647 GCA_964457105.1 uncultured Heliobacteriaceae bacterium | reverse complement strand
AATTTTCGGAGAAAGGTCGCCCATAATGGCTTATTAAATACATAATGGTGCCTACGCAGGAACTCAGATGGTCTTTTGGCGGCAAAGCGCAGCGCGGCTGGGCGCTTTATGTGCCGCTGATCGCGCAACTGATCGGCACTGACCGCCAGCCGGACAGCCGCGAATTTGCGGCGGCGCTGGCCCGCTGGCAGCCGTCAGCCGGGCTGAAGGCCGACGGCATACTCAATCAGGAAACGTGGATGAAAATGGTCAGCATCTTTCAGTCACAGCGGCTCAGGGGCAGCGGCACGCCCCTGGCTGAACAACTGCTTCAGGCGCCGACTTCAGCTTTCTACGATCCGGCGCGACCGGCTGAACTGCGCTACGTTGAGCGCGAAGCCTGGGCCGCTTACCAGCGCCTGCTGGCGGCGGCAGCGGCTGATCGCACGCTGAACCTGCACGGGCCGGACGAGCTGAAGATCATTTCAGCTTATCGCTCGCCGGCTTATCAGGCGCGGCTGCGGGCGCAAAGTCCGCATGCGGGCCGCGCCGGCCTGGCCGTCAACAGCCCGCATTTCACCGGACGCGCGCTGGATCTGTATGTCGGCGGCGAGCCGGTCAGCACCAGCGACGAAAACCGCGCCCGCCAGGTCCGCACACCGGTCTATCAGTGGCTGGTCAGAAATGCCTCGCGCTTTGGTTTCTATCCATATTTTTACGAACCCTGGCACTGGGAATATCGTGCCCGCTGACTTCACATTTGCTGATGAGGTGTCAGCCTCGCCTGATGGCTGTCCGATCTGTTCCGGCTGGTTCAGTCTGAAGGATTGAAATACTTCCGCTGCTTCAGCTTTTCCGGCAGGCAGTCCATCTCAGCTTTGCCTGCCTCGTCATCGTGCGCATATTTGTAATCCCTGCCGTAGCCCAGACCTTTCATCAGCTTTGTCGGCGCATTGCGCAGGTGCAGCGGGACGGGTTCGGCCTGGGTGACGCGGGCCTCTTCGGCGGCGGCTTCATAAGCCAGATAAACAGCATTCGATTTCGGCGCGCGGGCGAGGTAAACCGCCGCTTCGGCCAGCGCCAGACGGGCTTCGGGCAGACCGAGCAGGTGTGTCGCGCTGGCCGCCGCCGTGGCCACGACGAGCGCCTGCGGATCGGCCAGGCCAACATCTTCTGCGGCCTGGTGAACGATGCGGCGGGCAATAAACATCGGGTCTTCGCCGCCTTCGATCATTCGCGCCAGCCAGTACAGCGTCGCATCGGCGTCAGAGTTGCGCATGGATTTGATGAAGGCTGAAATCAGGTTGTAATGCTGCTCGCCAGCCTTGTCATACAGCGCCGCCGCACGCTGCAACGCTTCGCGCAGGTCTGCATCAGTGACGACGCGCTGCCCGTGTTCATCAACTCTGGCCGCAGTCGCCGCGAGTTCAAGCGCATTGAGCGCCGCGCGGGCATCGCCGCCTGAATATTCGGCGAGGCGCTGCAACGGCTCATCGCTGATGACCACTTTCAGCTTTGCCAGACCGCGCTCAGCGTCGGCAAGCGCCTGCCGCAGAATGTGCGCGAGTTCGTCAGCCGTCAGTTGATTCAGCACGAACACGCGCAGGCGGGAAAGCAGCGCCGAGTTGATTTCAAACGACGGATTCTCAGTCGTCGCGCCAATCAGAATGATCGTGCCGTTTTCGACATAAGGCAGAAAGGCATCCTGCTGCGCCCGGTTGAAGCGGTGAATTTCGTCAACGAACAACACCGTGCGGCGACCGAACGCGCGGCGCGTCTTTGCCGCTGTGTCCATCACCTGACGAATTTCCTTAATGCCGGAAGTCACCGCGCTGAAGGGCACAAAATCTGACGCGGTGCGCGCCGCAATGATGCGGGCGAGCGTCGTTTTGCCTGCGCCGGGCGGTCCCCAGAAAATCATTGAGGTCAGGCGGTCTTCTTCAATCAGGCGGCGCAGCAGCCTGCCCGCGCCGAGCAGATGCTGCTGACCAATGTATTCATCAAGCGTGCGCGGGCGCATTCGTTCAGCAAGCGGCGCATTGCTGTCAATGATCGGGGCGGGCGGCGTGCCCGCGTCGGGTTCGGCAAACAAGCCTGGAGTCTGGTCATTTCGTGACATCGCGCAAATTCACCTCACGGCCTGCGCAGGCTGCTGCGTGGCCTGAACCGGTTCGAGAAAAACGTTGACGAGTTGCGCAAATTCGGCAGGCAGTTCCTCCTGCGGCGCGTGACCGCAGGGCAGCATTTTCAGTTCGGCGTGCGGCAGGGCGCGCGCGAGTTCTTCACTTGAAGACGGCGGAATGATTTTGTCGAAAGCCCCCTGCACAATCAGCACCGGCTGATGAACCGATGACAGATGGCGAGCAACAGGCCGCAGGTCAAAAGTTTTCAGCGTCGCGGCAATCGCCCGCTGACAGTCAGATTCGTTGAGCATGGCTGAATACGCCGCGACCCGTTCCGGCGTTACCGTTGCGGCGCGGTAATGAGCGTGGCGGATGCGGTTTTCAATCAGGCCGGGAATGCGCGCCAGACGCCCGATGACGCGGGCTGAAAACCGTTCGCTGAGGCGCCGGTTTGCCAGCACCGCCAGGCGGGCCAGCAGCGGGAAACGGTCAACAGGCCAGACTGCCGGGCAGGCCAGCACCAGCCGGGTCACGCGCTGCGGCCAGCGCTGCGCTATTCTGAGCGCCACCGTGCCGCCCAGCGAATTGCCGACCAGCGCCACCCGCTCAAGGCTCAGCGCGTCTGTCAGGCCGGCGACAATCCCGGCCTGCGTGTCCACCAGGTAATTGCTGTCGGCAGGTTTGTCGCTCGCGCCGAAGCCTTTCAAATCAACGGCAATCACGCGGCGGCGGGCGGCCAGATGATCGAAGACTTCGTGCCAGGTGTAACTCATCGAACAGAAACCGTGAATCAGGATGACCGGCTCAGCCTGCGTTTCGGCATTCCCGCGAAGGCTGTCGTACCAGGCGACGCTGAAGCCGTCAATGACTGTCCGGCGCGGTTTTGCGCTGCCGACGGGCAACTGATGACCCTGCCGGGCGGCGCGGACAGCTTCACCCTGATCCCTGCCATTGAGTGCGGTCATGGCGTCACGTTACGCAAAGGCCGGGGAGTTTGCAAGCCTGGCTTCAGCCGGATTTCTGGCGTTAAAAACCACGCGCCCGGCGCGGGCAGATTTTTACAAACCTGTTGTTTTCAGAACGATAAGCCATATTTTCGCAGCAATTTCGGATTCGGGCTGATTCTGAGTGTTTAATTAGTGGGTAAATAAGTTATTTGGCGGGACGGTCTGAAGGCAGTTCAACGCAGCGGCTCAAAACAGGGGGCTCGAAAAAATTTTCATGCGTTTTTCAGTCATAGATTTAGCCCGGATTGGCCGGAAGGCCGTATTGACGGTACTGAAAACGGCTCCCTAGCATGGCTGCGACCCACCAGTCAGCAGCCGGACCTGATTTAACGACCGGCAGCACAGCTTCACGCACGTCTTTAATTTCGATTTTTCGGGGGTGGCCGGGAATGGCAGTCAGAGAAGATTCCTTGAATTTACTATTCGCCGATGTCTTTCAGGAGATAACCCGGCGGCAGACCAGGCCGGAGGTGGTGGTCACTTATTATCCGTTTGCCGGACTCAATCATACTATTCGGATTCGTAATCAGCGGGTTTATGTGCGGGTGTCAGATGTGCTGCGCGACGCGCCGCGCCAGGTGCATCGCGCCCTGGCTTACATTCTGATTTCCAAACTTTACAACAAACGGGCGGCGAGCGAACACGAAGCAATTTACCGGGATTACGCCTATCAGCCGCATGTGCTGCGCGCTTCCGACCTCGCGCGACGCAAGCATGGCTACAAGCAACTCCAGGGCGCCGCGGGTCGGCATTATGATCTGAACCGCATTTTCAACCGGATCAACCGCCGTTATTTCGGCGGCGAACTGCACAAACCGCAACTGAGCTGGAGCCAGCGGCGCAACAAACGCATCCTCGGTCATCACGATGCCGCGCACGATGCGATCATCATCAGCCGCTCGCTCGATCAGGCCGATGTGCCGGAATACCTGATTGATTATGTGATGTATCACGAGATGCTGCACATCAAGCATCGCCCGCGCCTGATCAATGGACGGCGCGTGTTTCATACCAACAGTTTTCGCAATGAGGAACAGCGCTTTGCCCGCTTTGACGAAGCGATGAAGTGGCTGGAAAACCTCGCGAGAAGAGGCTAAACGCAGGCAAAACGTAATAGCACTCTGGCGTGCTGAGTGGAATTTCCACTCAGCACTTTTTTTATGGCCGGGAAGTTATATGAGGCGGCGGCGGCGCGGTTCGATGCGACTGCCTTCGAGGATGGCGGAGACGGCCAGTTGCATAATCAGCCATTTTTTCGGGAAGGCCACAAATTCAACGCCGGCGCGCCAGCCGTCATCAGTCTGCCGCACATATTTGACCGTTGCGCGAATGTCGCATTCCTCGTTCAGACAGGTCAGCGTCACTACTTCGCCGACAGTCAGCGCTTCGGGCGTCACCAGACAGGCCCCGTAACGACTGAGGTTTTCAGTCCGAATCACCAGCGGCGGCGCGTCAGCCTGCTGAGAACGAAGCTTGAGCTGAATTGAAAGATAGCTGCGCGGTTCCTTGCGCCGGGTGCTGATGGTCCCGGTAACGGCATCCTGAAGGGTCTGATTTCTGCTCAACATATCGGGTTCCTCCTGTGCGAGGTTGCGGACAACAAGATGATGAAAAGCTGCGGGCGTTTGATGTCGTCGCTGTCAGACGCTGCCGGGACCGGACAGGCGAACGGTGGCGAAGATAGGTCGGCCTGTTTTCAAAGAAGTGTCACACGAATGACATTCATTTCACGACAAATTCCGGGATTCATGAAGCTGCGGCCAAACCTGCCGGTCAGAGGTGCGTGCTTTCTCGACAGGGTTACAGGCATTGGCTATAATCCGGGCGTCGTTTGATCCAGTGTGGTCTCACCCCTTATGCCCCACTTGCAAAGTCTGACGTTTATCAGGCGATCAAGCCCTCAAACCCGATCATCAACCGTGCGCTCCGGGCAACCAGCAAAGAGATGTGTGCAAGGCTGCCCGGAGCCGCCGACTGCGGAGGTAACAGAAACGTGAAAAACATAAACCGCTCCATGCCCGCGCTGCTGCTGGCTGTCGTGCTGACGGCCATCGCCGGTCTGACCGCCTCGGCGCAAACGGTCACTACCGTGAACGCCGCCAGCTATGCCAGTGATACAATCCTCGCCGCCAACTCGATTGCTGCGGCTTTTGGCGTCTTCAAAACCCAGGATGACACGAAGGTCTTTTCGGCCTCCGGCCTGCCGCTGCCCAAAACGCTGGGTGGCGTCAGCGTCAAAGTCAACAACGTGGACGCCGAGTTGTTCTTTGTCAGCAAAAACCAGATCAACTATGTGATTCCGTCCGGCACGCCGACCCAGACAGTCAGCGTGGTGGTGACCAATTCCGATAACTCCACAGTCACCGGAAATGTGAAAATCAATCTGGCGGCTCCGGGGATTTTTTCGGCCAAAGCCACCGGTTCAGGCGCGGCTGCCGCACAGACCACAACTGACGGCGTCGTTTATAAACCGGTGGCCGATGCGAGCGGCAATGAACTGGTGCTTGATGCCGGCACGACCGACAAGCCGAACTTTCTGATTCTTTACGGAACCGCGATTCGTGGCGCAATGGCGACCAGTCCGAATGATGGAAATGGCGTGGCTGAATCCTGCCAGGTCACCATTCAGGGCGTGCCGTGCGAAGTGACTTATGCCGGTCCTGCGCCCGGCTTTATCGGCCTCGATCAACTCAACGTCAGAATCCCGCCGGAACTGGCCGGACTGGGCAGCCTGTCAGTCAAACTGACCATCACCACTGACACCAAACCCTCGTCCAACACGGTCAGCATCAAACTGGGCGGCGATCTGCCGGTCATTCACACCACGGCCATCGCATTTGGCACCCCGATAAACGGGGCGCTGACGATTGATGATCAGGTCGAGATGGATACGCGTGAGTTTCTCGATGACGGATCGAAAAACCCCTATTACCTGGCGACCTACTTTCTCGATGCCTATCGGTTCAGCGGCACGGCCAATCAGACTATCGCCATTGACCTGCGCTCGGCGCAGTTTGATGCCACGGTCACGCTGTACCGGGTAGACAACGGCCTCCTCAGCTACGTTGGCTCGGATGACATTTCGGGCGGCTACAGCAACGCGCAGTTCGTCAATGACAATGCGCTGCTGGTCACGGTTCTGCCGGAGACGGCTGATTACATCATTTACGCGACGACTTCGAATGTTGATCCGAACGGGATTGGCAGCTACACGCTCAAAATGACTGCCAATGTCATGACTCCGCTCACTTATGGCACCAGCCTGGCGAGCGCCGGCATTACCACCAGCGACCTGCAGACTTCGGCGGGCGATTACTGGGACGTCTACTGGTTTCAGGGGACCAAGGGCGACAAGGTGCAGATTGATATGAGTTCTTCAGCGCCGGGTCTGGATCCGTACCTCGTGCTTCAGAAAGCCAATGGCGATCTGGTGGCCAGGGATGACAACAGTCTGGATGGCGTGAAAAATGCCAGAATTTCGCCCACCAGTCTGCGGCCTCTGGCGGAGTTGCCCGAAACAGGCAAATACATCATTATCGCCACTCCGTTTGCGCCCAACATCACTGGCAGTTATTCGCTCTCGCTGACTAAACTCAGCGCGGCTCCCGCCGAGGGAACGCAGGCCGCCGGCAGCGAAGCGACACCGCCTGTCAGGATCGTGCCGGACCGCGACGGACTGGAAGATTATTACAGGAAGTATGGTCTGAATTCCGCGCGGTTCTCCAGACGGCGGCTCATTCGCTAACAGACTGGCAGATGTCAGAAGGCCGGAAGACAGGCCCGAAAATTTCCGCATTCCGGCATCTGCTTTCTCTTGTGTATGCACATCGGCATTGACGCGCACGCCATCGGAGCGCGGCAGGGCGGCAACGAAACCTACATCAGCAGCCTGATTGCAGCGCTGGCCGACATTGACCAGCACAATTGCTACACGCTTTATCTGGCCAGCGCCCGCGCCGCTGAAGAGTGGCGCAACCGTTACCCGAATTTCGCAGTCAGGCTGCTGCCGCCGCCGACGCCGCTGGTTCGCGTGCCGCTCGCGCTCGCGGTTGAGTTGCGGCGGCGTCCGGTTGACGTACTGCACGTGCAATACACCGCGCCGCCTTTCTGTCCGGTGCCGGTCGTGGCGACGATTCACGATCTGGCGTTTGAGCATCTGCCTGAAACCTTCACGCGCCGGGGCCGCGCGCAACTGCGGCTGACCGTGCGTCGGACGGCCAGCCACGCCGCCCGCATCGCCACAGTCTCTGAGTTTTCACGCCAGGACCTCATCCGCACTTACCACCTGCCACCTGAAAAAATCGTCGTCACTCATAACGGCGTCGAATCACGCTTCAACCCGCAGCCGCAGACCAGTGACGAAGCGGCGCTGATTCGCCAGCGGTTCGGCATCGCCCGCGACTTTCTGCTGGCGGTCGGCAGCCTGCAACCGCGCAAGAATCTGGTGCGCCTGCTGCGCGCTTATGCCCGGCTGCGCGCCACGCATCCTGACTTCACGCCGCAACTGGTGCTGACAGGCCGCAGGCTGTGGCTGACGGGCGAAATTTTTGCTGAAATCAAACGACAGCCCTGGGCGCAGGATGTAATTGTGACCGATTACGTGACCGATGAAGAACTGCCTGCGCTCTACCGCACGGCGACAGCGCTCGTGTATCCTTCGCTTTTTGAAGGCTTCGGCCTGCCGCCGCTCGAAGCTATGGCGTGCGGCACGGCGGTGATTACCAGCAATACTTCAAGCCTGCCGGAAGTCACCGGCGATGCGGCAATGCTGATCGCCCCTGATAATGAAGATGAACTGGCCGACGCCATGCTCCGCGTCACCAGCGATGCACAGTTGCGCGCGCACCTGCGCGCCAGTGGTTTGCAACGCGCCGGCTTATTTACCTGGCGCGCGGCGGCTGAAAAGACGCTGAATCTTTACCGCGACGCCTGGCAGACCGGACGCAGACACCGTCAGCCCAAACACAGAGTTCACGTTCCCGATTCTGACTGACTGAAACTGGTGAAGCTCGAAGCACAAATCACGACGCCCCGACCTCAATCCTGCGACCTGTGCGGACAGGGCGAGGCGCAGCCCGTGCTGACCACGCCGCGTCTTGACGGGCCGCTGGTGCGTTGTCGCGGCTGCGGGCTGCATTACGTCATCAGACCGGCAGAGTTTCAGACTGCGCCTGTGGCAATCGTGACACCGCAGGCTGCCGCAACGGCTCCGGCCTTCGCCAGTCAGAGCGAACACGCTGCTGATGAAATGCGTCGTCTGGCCCGGCGCGCGCGGGAGCTTGAACTGGTTGAACCCGCAGTTGAAGAACGTGAAGGCACGTGGCGGGCGCTGACGGCAGCCGAAAGACTGCGTGACCTGCGCCGTTTTGCAGGCAGCGGCAGGCTGCTTGAAATCGGCTGCTCAACCGGAGAGATGCTGGCCGCAGCTCAAAGTTCATTTCAGCCGGTCGGAGTCGAAGCCGACGAGGCCGCCGCCGCCACCGCGCGCGCGCACGGCCTGAACTGCTTCAGCGGGACGCTCTTTGATGCCGGATTTGAAAATGGGCAGTTCGATGCCGCCGCGATGTATCACGTCATCGAACACCTGCCGAGTCCGCGCCAGACGCTGCACGAACTGCATCGCATTCTGCGGCCCGGCGGCTGGCTGGTAATCGAAACGCCCGACATTGCGTCATTCTGGGCCAGGCTGCCCGGAGCGCGCTGGCGGCAGTTCATCCCGGATCACATCTTTTTTTTCTCGCCGGAAACGATTCGCAGGTTATGTGCAGAAGCGGGTTTTGAAATTTGTGAACTGCGGTCGGCTGGCAAGGCAATGAGCGTGCGCCTGTTTCTGAGCCGCCTGGGTCGTTATCACAAACCGCTGGCGCGACACCTGGCGGCGCTGAGCGCACAGCTCGACCTCGATGATCGAACCATTCATCTGAACCTCGGTGATGTGATGCGGCTCTATGCCCGCAGAATCTGAGTGGCTGAAAGCGGCAGAAAAACGCCTGCGATTATTCGCTGTCACCGATGATGCGGCGCATCTGGCGGGCTGATTCTTCCGGCGACTGAGCTTCGGCAATGGCCGCGCCGATGATGACTCCGGCCAGAGAAACCTGGCGCAGTTCGATCAGTTCAGGCAGATCAATGCCACCGGCCAGGTAAATGGGCAGGTCAATTTCGCCAACCAGGGTGACGAGTTGTTTGTGCGCCTCCCGCTGGCCGATTTTCTGCTGTTTGAATCCGCGCCGGTTCAGACAGAGCGAATCAACGCCGAGTTTGCGCAATTCGCGCGCGCGCTGCGGAATGTTGCCAACGCCCAGGCTGTCGGCCATCACTTCGCCATCGTAACGCTTTGCGGTTCGCACGACGCGATCAATCACCGCATCCGACGCGCACCCCAGCACCGTCACCACGCTCGCGCCGGCGGCAAAGGCCAGTTCGGCAATCGGCTCACCGGCATCCACAACCTTAATGTCAGCCACGATTCTGCGCCCGCGAAAACGGCGGCGCAGTTCACGCACGGCGCGAATGCCCTCACGAATCAGCAGCGGTGTGCCGGCTTCGATCAGGTCAATGTACCGCGCCACGCTCGAGACCAGTTCCATTTCACGCGCCAGATCGGGTCTGTCCAGAGCCAGTTGAAGTTTCATCTTTCAATTCACCGGGGATTGCAGGGCAGGACGTGTTGCATCTTCCAACAGCGGTTTTCCACAGAAATTGTGGAAAACCGTGTGGAAAAGGGGGCTTAATTCCGACTCAAATCTTCATAAATCAAAACTTATAGCAGTTTGCACATTTCTTCGACAATAACTTAAGTCCAGTTTTCACAGCTATATGCCCCATGCCACTGAACCTCGTTTGGATTTAACGACGACAAACAAAATTCAACACAACAGCTTTGTGCAAAACCTCGTGAAAATCGGCAATCCGGGCGAATGTTTTTCGGACAGTCTCAGTCCTGGCGAATCTGGTCGAGCCGATCCAGAAAATCGGCCTTGACCAGCACGGCGCGCGGTTTGCTGCCGTCTTCAGGGCCAACGATGCCGTCGCGGTACATCATGTCAATGATCGAAGCCGCGCGGCCATAACCGATGCGCAGGCGTCGTTGCAGCACCGAAGTCGAAGCGCGGCCCATCTCGATCACGATTCTGAGCGCCTCTTCGTACTTCTCGTCCTTCTTCATATCGCTGAAATCTTCGCCCTCGGCCTCCTTCTCGCTCATCTGCACCTTTTCATCGTAATCGGGTTTGCCCTGCGATTTGGCGTGTTCAGCGATGCGCTTGACCTCTTTTTCATCCACAAAAGCGCCGTGTACGCGCACCAGCCGCGAGGTGCCCGGCGGCAGAAAGAGCATGTCGCCCTGGCCAAGCAGCGCCTCTGCGCCGTTGCTGTCAATGATCGTGCGCGAGTCAACTTTGGATGAAACGCGGAAGGAGATGCGCGACGGAAAATTGGCCTTGATCAGCCCGGTAATCACATCCACCGAAGGCCGCTGCGTCGCCAGAATCAGATGAATGCCGACGGCGCGGGGCAGCGCCCGCGGCCATCGGCCA
>CAYWDW010000113.1:0-10691 GCA_964457105.1 uncultured Heliobacteriaceae bacterium | reverse complement strand
CGCCTGGTTTAATTTCTGTGGTTATTCCATACACTGACTTGAAAACCGATCTAAAGCTCAGGGAACAACCGTTACCGTTCCGAATTGCTGGAAATGATGGTCGAAGGAAAACGCGTGCGTGAGACCGAGTTTTTCGATGACGACCTTGCTGGTGCAATCGGTGAAGCTCCAATCCTTATCGTCGTAATGGTGAAAAACCTCCCACGCCTGTCGCAAATCTTCTTCGGTCAGCAGATAAAGTTCAGCCAGATCAGCATTGAAAAACTGGTCGCCGATTTGTTGGGCTTTCTTGCGTTGTTTGCGCATCCGAAGCAAGGTCAGCGTTTCGTCTACAATGTAATCAGTGGTCAGCAAGTATTCTTTATTGGCTTGAAGCCAGGCAACTGCCGCGTTGTGATCGGGATCAGTAGCAACAACCGCAGCAAACCAGGCTCCCGTATCAACGAAAATCATTCTTCCGTCCTTTCACCATACAACACCTCATCATGCCGACGATTGGAAAAAGAATCTGTCGGCAGAGCGGCAATCATCGCTAACCTCTCCGCGGGCGAAGGTCGCAATGATTTAGCGCGACGGTGAAGCAGCACAAGTTCAACCCTCTCGCCTTCTTGAAGAGCAAGTGGGCGGAGCAGCCTGAGCATTCCCTGTTCGTAAACAGCTTCGATTTGTGTGGTCATCTTCATTCCTCCGATTCTCTTTTACGCCACCGCATATTCGGTATCGGCGCGCACGGACGGCGCACGAAAGCCCAGCACGATGTCGGATTTCGGCACGCCTTTCGATTCCAGTTCGCGGGCGACGGAAACGTCAGTATTATCGGCTTGAATCCAGATTTTGCCATTGAGGATTTCCAGGTCAATCACGATGTTGAGGACTCGTTCATTCCGGCTCCACCCTTCGGCAATCACAGCGTAGCGATCATTTTTCTCATCGAAGAACAGGCGATCCCGAATGCCTGTTTCGAGATATGGAACTGACGAACGACGGGTCAGCAACTCCTCAATGATCTGGCGATAACGGATGATTTTTTCAGTTACTGTTTCCATAACACAATTTCCTCTGTTTCCCGGTTGAATACCAGCAGCCGGATATTTTCTTCTGCGCGTAAAGCTTCGCCTTCCGCGTCGCCAAACTCAAGACGAAAGACTTCTTCGTCAATCGCTAAAAAGAGCAGTCGGTCGGGTTCCGTATCGCGCAGTGCGCGGCGGTACAAAATGTATTGCCCCAGGGCGTGATATAAGTCTTCCAAATCATTGCTGCGCAAAAAGCCCTTTACTTCGACGGCAATTTTTTCCGTATCTTTCTCCGCTGCGAGAAACCGTTCGGCTCCCAGATCAATTTGCAGATTGCGTTTCTTCCAGCGCACACGAAACGGATCGTGCGTAATCGTCCAGCCGTCTTTCCTGAGCGCGTTGACGACGTGTTGATGAACTTTGTCTTTCGCTGACATGCCGCGATTATACCGAACGACCTGCCGGTTCCCCAATCGAAGAAACACCCATGGTTTGGGGTGTCCGTCAGCTTTTTGCGCATGCCTGGGTGCGCATCGCTTCCAGCGTGCTATTGGCCAGAGGCTGCTTGAAAGGAAATGAGTTTCTTGTCCATAGCACGCTGGAAGCGATGCGCACCCAGGGCTGTTTCCACTGCGCCGCAAAAACTTGACGGACACCTCATGGTTTGTGTCTGCTTTTACAGTACGCGAGCGTGAGCGAGCGCCCTGACAACAGGCCCGGGCGCTCGCTCACGCTCGCGTACTGTCCCGGTGTTGCCGGTTCTGATTTAGCAGATCATCTGGCCTTGATCCCGCGTCAAACCGTCCCCGAAATGCCCGACCGCATTATTGCTGCGACCGCGTTGTCACTGGGGCTGCCGCTGGTCACGGCAGATACCAGAATTCGTCAGCTCACCAATATCACCACCATCTGATTCCCGCCTCTTCGCCATAGATCTTTTCCGTGCGTGTCCGCTTTTCTGCGCCGTTTGCGATTCATGCAGTGAGCGCGAAATTTTTATGCAAATCTATGTTCCAACTCCGCCGGTGTCGCCTGCCGCTGTTCCGGCACAAGTGGCCGAGGCGTCGTCTGCGGGCAAGCCGAAGATCGAGACGGAGATTGAAGTCGAGCAGGTGTTCGGCGCGGGACAGCAGCCGTTCACGATTCTGGCCGCTTCCATCAGTCGTGAATTCAATCGCTTCGGCGCGGATGCCGTGCAATTGGCGGTGGATGGTTTTGCCGGAGGCGAATTTCCCTACCTTGCCTTTCGGATTGAAGGCTGTCGCAGCAAAGCGCAGGAACGTTTGACGGCGCGGGTCTGCGCGGGGCTGGGCGCGTATCACGACTTCAGCGCAGGCGGCACGTCACCCATCATTGGCGTGTCCGGCGCAGTGGATTTCTGGCATGGGCGCGTGAGCAATTACGTTTCTTTTGAACGCGCGTTCACGGCTCCGACGTTCACGTATTATCACGGCGAAAGCGCCGTCGTGCTGGTCAATGCGAAACGATGGCAAGTGGCAACGGGCATCATCAGTCGCTCGATTCAACCGGTCGGCGCGAAGGTGACGTTACAGATCAACCAGGTTCAGGTGTATGGCACGGCAGGCAAAGGGGCAAATTCATTCGGCCTGATGTTCAATTTTTGAATCGTCAAGCGGCAACCTAATGCAAACCAACAATAGGAGGGAATATGTGGTTCAATCGGGATTATGTTGAAGAAGAATCCAAGCGAAAGAATAGTCAACTGTCTCTGGCATTGGTACCAGCAACTGTTCTGGCGCTACTATGGGGAAGCTCTTGCAATACTCCAAGTGCGCGCAATCAGCCACAACCAGGAGCAAAAGAACAAAAAGATGAGGCCGTTGAAGCAGAGAAGTTCAAGACGGCAATTGAGAACAACCAGCAATTCAAGACAGTCATTGTAGATATTGGGACCTTGAAGGCAAGGGTTGATGAACTGGAAAATCTCAAAGATGAGATTGAGAAATTAAAGCGAAAGACAGGGGTGATTACCGAAACTATAGATACTGACCGAAAAGTGCGGAACCTGGACGAGGACATAGAAAAACTTGGTAATGAGATTAAAGGGTTAGACGGACGGATTAAGCTTTTACAGGTAAAGATAGATGCAGGCAAAGCAACCCGAAAGGACGTGGACGAGTATGCTGACCTGAAAGCAAAGCGAAACGCGCAGAATAATAAAAGAATCGTAAAGGAGAGCGAACGAAGCCGCCTGACGAAATCGTCATTGCCCGCTAACACCGCTCCGACCAAACGTTGAATGAGACTTATTAGGGCAATGAGGTCAGCGTCAGCACAAATCAAACATCTCTTCGATCAGGCACTTGACCTTGCGCCTGCCGACCGCGTGCGCTGGCTGGATGAAGCGTGCAATGGCGATGACGAACTGCGCGCCGAAGTCGAAAGACTGCTCCGCCTGCACGATGACGCCACTGACTTTCTCGAAGCGCCGCCCCTCACCAACGATTCCGTCAATGCGTTCCCGGCCATTCACGCCGCGGCGGTGATTGATCGTCGCATCGGCGCCTACAGGATCATCCGTGAACTCGGTCGCGGCGGGATGGGCGCGGTGTTTCTGGCGCATCGCGCCGATCAGACGTTTGAAAAACAAGTCGCCATCAAGCTCGTCTGGCCGGGTCTCGGCTCTGAAGAAATCATTCAGCGCTTTCAGCAGGAACGGCAGATTCTGGCCAGGCTCGAACATCCGAATATTGCGCGGCTGCTCGATGGCGGCGTGACGGAAGAGGGCTGGCATTACCTCGTGATGGAGTACATCGCGGGCGTGCCCATCACACAGTATTGCCAGCAACAGCCGCTGCGGGAACGCTTGCGGCTCTTTCGCGCCGTCTGCGAAGCGGTGCAGTTTGCGCATCAGAATCTGGTCATTCATCGTGACTTGAAGCCGGGCAATATACTCGTCACGAAAGACGGCACGCCGAAACTCCTGGATTTCGGCATTGCGAAGCTGCTCGAAGCCAATGACGCGGCGCTGGCCTTAACGCATACGCAATTGCCGCTCACGCCCGAATATGCCAGCCCGGAACAACTCAACAATCAACCGCTCACGACGGCAACGGATGTCTATTCGCTCGGCGTGGTGCTGTATGAAATGCTGACGGAGCGCAAACCGTATCGCTTCAAAGCGCCGCTGCTGCACGAAATCGCGCGCGCCGTGACTGAGGTCGAGCCGGAGAAGCCGAATCTCGACGAAGACCTCGAAAACATAGTGTTGATGGCGCTGCACAAGGAGCCGTCGCAACGGTATCCATCCGTCGCGCAATTCAACGCCGACATCGGGCGTTTTCTGGAAGGCAAAACCGTGCTGGCGCATAAGCCGACGAGAGGTTATCGCGCGGGCAAGTTTGTGCAGCGCAATAAACTCGTGGTCGCGCTGGCGACGCTGTTGTTCCTGACGCTGCTGACGGTGGCGCTGGTGTCGTGGTGGCAGGCTCGCACGGCGCGCGAGCAGCGGCGACAGCTTTATGCCACGCAAATGAATCAGGCTGTGCAGGATTGGGAATTCGGCGATCTGGCGCGCATGCGCGAAACGCTGACGGCGTGGGCGCCAGCGGCGGGGCAGGAAGACTTGCGCGGTTTTGAGTGGCGCTACTTGTGGGGCCTTATCCATCGGGAACAGCACACGCTGCGACTGAAAGCCGGGCGAGCGTATGAGCAGGGCTACTTCGACAACGATGATCGGGACGTGGTGCTGGGGACGCCGAATTTATGGGAGGTTTGGGACGCGACCACAGGAACCTTATGGCGCGACTTCGATTTGCGGGAATACCAGACTGCGATTCTCTTCAATGAAGAACAACAGTACCGCGTGCTGGCGGCGAAGGAAAATACGATTCACTTTCTCAACCCGGTTGCCAAACAGCTACTGAATTCGTTTACCGTCGCGCCGCATCGCGCTCTGGGATTAGAGCAACTTCCCGGTCAGGTCGTCACCAGCCACGACGACGGCAGTTTGCAGTACTGGAACTATCATAGCGGACAGTTGCTGGGGCACAGGCAATTTGGCGCAGCCGCGATCAATGCTTTTCTGTTTTCTCCCGATCACCAATGGCTGCTCACGCGAACAGGCGCGGAGACGTGGCATTTGTGGAATCACCTCAAACAGCGTGAAATCGCGTCGGTCCTGCAGGGAGCAGCAACAGCGCCGCGCTGGTCACGTGACAGCAAATACTTTTTTCTGCGCACGGAAAACGTCGTCCGCATCTTTGAGACAGCGACCGGACGCGAACTGCCGCCGCAGGGCAACGCTGCCAGCAAACTGATTTTTGCCGATTTTCTTCCCGCTTCCAATTACCTCTGCATTCTGGACAGCAGCAGCGCGATCAGGCTGTATCGCCCGCCGACGTTTCAACTGGCGGCGACGCTGCAAGGGCATCAGGGCTGGGTGTTCGCCGTGGCGGAGTCGCCCGATCAAAAGCTGCTGGCATCCACGAGCAGCGATTTGACCGTGCGCTTGTGGGATCTCGCCACGCAGAAAGAACTGGTGTCGTTTCGTCCGCACGAATACCGCGCGATGATCAGCTTTTCTGCGGATAGCAGCCGGTTGTTAACCTGGAGTTCTGAGCCATCCGATTCAACGGCGCGCGTCTGGCGCGTGGCCGATTTGCTGCGACCTGACGAGTTGAAAGGGCATCAGGGGCACATCTTTTCAGTAGCCTTTGCGCCCGATGGCAGGACGCTGGCAACCGCGAGCGAAGACCACACCATCAGGCTCTGGGACGTCAGCACCGGCGCGAATGTGAAGACCCTGATCGGACATACAAACTGGGTGTTCGCAGTGACGTTTTCGCCCGATGGCCAATGGCTGGTGAGCGGCGGCGAAGATCACGCCGTGATTTTGTGGGATGCCAGAACCGGGCAGGAAATTCGCCGTTTTGCCGGTCATGAATATCCGGTTCGCTCAGTGGCAATTTCTCCTGATGGATTGAATCTGGCGACCTGTGACAATGCCGGAAAAATCAAACTCCGGGAACTACGGACCGGGCAGGAGAGATTCACACTGGCTGGCGAGCGGGTCGGGCCGGAGGCTTTCTCTGTCGCGTTTTCTCCCGATGGTCAAAAGCTTGTTTCTGCCAGCGCCGATCAGACCGCGCGCATCTGGGAGGTCAGCAGCGGAAAGGAATTACTGATCCTGCGCGGTCATCCGGCGGCAGTCTGGACAGCCAGGTTTTCGCCCGATGGCAGGAGCATTGCGACCGGCAGCGCGGACCGAACCATCAAATTGTGGAATGCCACGACAGGGCAGGAACTGAATACCTTGCGCGGCCACAGCAACGACATCTTCGCGCTCGCGTGGTCGCCCGATGGCTCCCGCCTCGCCACCGCCAGCAACGACCAAACCGTGCGACTGTGGAATGTCCAACTGGGGCTGGAAGTCCTGACGCTGCGACAGCACCAGGCGCAGGTCTGGTCAGTCGCATTCTCGCCGGATGGCACAACTCTCGCCAGTGGAAGCTGGGATCGAACCGCTCACCTCTGGCGCGCGGCGGAACCCCTGCGACAAACAACGCCATAAAAAACTGATGGCGCAGATGTGTGACCTGCGCCATTGATAAGTTGAATTGAAAGATCTCAATCACTTCACCACGACATTGACCAGGCGCTGCGGCGCGACGATGACTTTGACGATCTGTTTGTCACTGATCTTTGCCCTGACCTTGTTATCATTCGGCACGGTCTGTTCCAGTAATGCGTCTCCGCCGCAACCATTGAGCGCCTGGCCATCCTTCACGGTCGGGCTGCTGCCACAAGCGCCCGGTGGTTACAGTTCATCCAGCAACGCTTTGGCCTCCTGCAAATCCGCCGTGTCGAAGCCTTCCGTAAACCAGCCATAAATTTCGGTGAGCATCTGTCGCGCTTCTTCGCGTTTGCCTTGTCGTTGCCACAACCGCGCGAGACTCAGCGACGCGCGCAGTTCCGGTGATTTCGCCTGTTGCCGCTGCGCAACCCTGATAGCCTGGTGAAAACATTCTTCCACCTCGACCTGGGGAGCTTCGGACTGTAACAGCAGTTCTCCTCTGAGCCGGCAAATCTCCGCTTCGTAAAAGCGCTCCCCGGATTGTTCAGCAAAAGCCAGCGCCTCAGCCAGCAGGCTCAGCCCTTCGGCAAGCTGGCCCGCGGCTCCACACGCTTCGCCGAGCAGCGCCAGATAGCGCGACCGCCCCAGATCGGCCTCGAAGCCGTGCATGGCAGTGATACCTTCGCGCATTTGCGCCAGTCCTGCGGCGACCTCTTCCGCTGCAACCAGCGCCCACCCTCGGCAAATGTGTCCATTCGCCATCCATTGCGGAAAACCGTGTTCAGTAGAAAGGGCCAGACATTCTTCAGCCATTTCCCTGACGCGCTGAGTTTCGCGCCGGCTGATGTGTAACTCGGCGGCCAGGAAGGTGGCGAGCGCCAGCCCGAAGGGAGAGCCATTCTGCCGCGCCAGCGCCAGCGCCTCACGGCTCTGCCGCAATGCCTGATCGGGATAGCCCAGATTCCACAGCGACGATGCGCCCATGAAAAGAGCGATCATCACGGGGTTTTCACCGGCATAAATCACTGCCTCGCCATCCTGTGGCTGCGGATTCGAGAGGGACTGTATTTCTTTTGCATGCGCACAAGCCGAGGTGAACTCTCCCCGATAATTGAAACTTGACACCATCATCTGCTGCCCCCAGATCACGGCAGCCGGAGCTTTGGCGCGCACCAGCGGCAGAAATTCTTCTGCCAGCGTGAGCGCCATGTTGTTATCTCCACCAACCAGATACGACCGCCATTGACCGACCATGATTGTCCATAGCTCTGGCGGATCGCCGAGCTGCTGCGCCAGTTCCCGGGCGCGAATGAAAGGTTCTCTACTCTCCGCAGAAGCCAGGCCCCGGCAGGCGCCCAGCGGCACCGACAGCGTGATTTGCAGAGCCAGTTCCTGCCGTGTGCGCGCGGTCGTGTCCGGCTCTGACTTGAGCAGTCCCAGCCCGCGCCGCGCAAGCTGAACGGCTTCCTGCCAGGCAAAGACCCGCGTGGCCTGCTCTGCCGCGAGCCGGTAATATTCCGCCGCGCGCGCAGATTCACGCCCGGCTTCATAGAGCGCCGCCAGTTCGTTGGCTACACTCGTTCGCTGTTCGCCGTAAAAACCTTCCATCGTTTGCGCAACTTCGAGGCTGAGTGATGCTTTGCGCGTAATCCTCAGCGCGGCATACAGCGCATTCTGATAAAGCACGTGAACGAAGCGATACCTGAGCGTCAGCGTGCGATTCGGAAATTCGCTTTCACTCACGAGCTTCACAAACGCAAACACGCGCTCCAGTTTTTCCAGCCGCTCCTCAACTTCATCCGCCTCCAGCTTCAATACCTGCGCGACAACCGCCGAATCAAACTCATAGCCCTGCACGCTCGCACAGGTGAGCAGCTTGCGGTCGTCTTCGCCGAGTTGCGCAATCTTGCGTTCGATCATCCCGCGCACCGATTCCGGCAATTCACGTTCGATGTCCGGCAGCGTTTGCACAAGCCTGGGTACGCACGCATCCTGCGTGCTGCCTTCCACCACAATCACCCCGCGATCCCGCAGATACCGCACCAAATCCGCCATAAACAACGGACTGCCCTCCGTCTTCGCGTGAATCAGTTTGGAAAATTCTGCCGGAAACGCATGGCGCGGAAATTCGAGCGTGAGGTAATCGGCAATCTCCGCTTCCGTCAAAAACTCCAGTGATAATTCCCGACATACGCCGCGCGCCTGCAAATCCGGCTTGATCTGCAAAAACGGATGCTTGCTGAGCAGCATATCCGAAGGCCGATAGGTCACGACAATCAGCACGCGCAACGCATCGAACTTGCCTGCGAGAAAGCTCAGCACATCAATCGTCGAGACATCCGCCCAATGCAAATCGTCAAAGAAAATCACGAGCGGTTTGTCCTGCGCGATGGTTTGCAGAAAGTTCGCCAGTTCGCGCTTCATCCGTTCCTGCGAAGCGGCTTTGACTTCGGCGAGCAGGCGCGCGGACTCTTCGCTGTCACCCGTGAGCGGCGCGACCTGCGCATACCACGTTGGCGCAAGCTGCTTCATCGTGGCGGCCAGTGACCCCGGCTCGCTACCGCTCGCGGTACTGTACCGGAGCAGCGATTCCAGCGCTTCGAGCAATGGCAAATAGGCTTCGGTTCCGGCGAGCCGTTCCGAACAACGCCCGCGCGCAATTGTGCATGAATTCTTTGCTGCGAGTTCGGTGAGAAAGTCTTCGACCAGCGTCGTCTTG
Source organism: uncultured Heliobacteriaceae bacterium (assembly GCA_964457105.1). Classification (GTDB taxonomy): domain Bacteria; phylum Acidobacteriota; class Blastocatellia; order RBC074; family RBC074; genus DASRDU01. The sequence continues at coordinate 1,423 of CAYWDW010000113.1, read as the reverse complement.
CCGATGCCCGGCTCGCCCGCGACACACAACAATGCGCTGCGCCCATCGTTTGCGGCGTTGAAGGCGGCACGCAATTCGTTGCGTTCGCGTTCGCGCCCGACGGTGTGGCGCTGCGTTAGGGAAGCCCCTGCCTGCTCGCTGCTGGTGATGGCAAGCAGCGTGTTTGCTACCAACGATTCATCCGCTTGCGGTTGTTCTGCGGTCGGCAAGCCGATGCGCCGCAACAAGTCGGTGAAACGTGGATCGTGGCGGAACGAAACAAACCGCTCTGGCATGGCTCCTAAATAAACCAACTCGGCATTGCGTTCGGCCAATGCTTGCCCCAGCCAGACAAACGCCTCTTCAACTTCGTTGAGAAAGATATGGCAATAAGCCAGAACCAATGCGGGCAGGTAGTGTTGTTCCCTCAATGCCCGGATTTGCCGCACGATTTGCTGCGCCTCTGCCTGTTTGCCCGCGTGGGCATAGATTCCACAAAGGTTCGCCAAGGCAAGGGGCACTGCTTCCCCGGCGAGCGCCTGTTGCAAGGCGTCTTCCGCTGCTGCATAGTTTTCCAAAGCCCAATGACAACAGCCCAGCAGTCGGTACGCATCACTAAAGTGCGGGTCAATTTCCAGCAGCGCTTGCGCCACGCCCATAGACTCCTCATACCGCTCGGCAAAGATGAGCGTCCAGCCCGCTATAATGCCACTCACCAGCGAGAAGGGGTCAAGCTCTCGTGCGCGCCGGGCGGCGGTCACCGCTTCCTCACGGCGCCCCATGGCGGTCAGCCAAACGTCATGCCAGGCGTGTGTCAGCGCGTCGTTGGGATTGAGTGCCAGGGCTCGCGCCAGGCTCTGTTCCGCCGCTGAAAAATCCCAATCAATTAAAAGTTGCAACAGTGCCTGCGACCGCCAGGCATCGGCCAACTCAGCATCAATTTCCAGGGCTTTAGCTATAGCTGCCCGTTCCCGGTTAATCACTTCAGGCCGAGCGTCAAGGCCGAAGTACCATAAGAAACCGCAAGCCTCGGCAACCCCGGCATGAGCAGGGGCATAGTCTGATTCGAGCGCCAGCGCCTGCTCGAAATATTCAATGGCTTTGCCCCAACCTGCTTCGGTGTATTTACCAAACTGAAACCGTCCTTTGAGATAAAGCTGATACGCTTCGGTGTTGTCAGTGTAACGCTTCAACACCGCCGCTTTCTTCGCGCCGAGCAATTTCACTTTCAGCGCATCCACCACCGCCAGCGTGATTTCATCCTGCACGTCAAAGATGTCTTTCATCTCGCGGTCATAACGTTCCGACCACAGTTGATAGCCATCCGCCGCATTGACCAGTTGCACCGAGATGCGGATGCGGTTGCCCGCTTTTCTGACGCTGCCTTCCAGCACCGTGTTGACGTTGAGCGTTTTGCCGATCTCGCGCGCTTCCGTGTTTTTGC